>CANIAV010000105.1 GCA_947465365.1 Actinomycetota bacterium
CATGAATAGCGGATGCAATATGAATCATCATGAGTGCAAGTGTAAGTCAGTTAAGCAGTAGCTGCAGCCACACCGAATGGCGCTAAATATGGCAGCCAGCGATTATCAGTGCGACCTGTGCCGAGAATTCGCCATGCCGCACCAACTGGTTCACGTGGAAGTGAGCGAAGTCTCCATCCCAAATCTTTCAGCGGTTTATCTGCCTTTAAGTGATTGCACTTGTGGCAAGCCGACACAACGTTCTCCCAGTTATGACCGCCGCCACGTGAACGTGGAATCACGTGATCAATTGATGTCGCAGGTGCTGCGCAGTAAACACAACGACCACCATCACGCGCAAAAATTGCGCGACGTGAGAGAGGAACTGCATGGCGATATGGAATCTTTACAAATTTATTTAAACGGATAACAGATGGGAGTTCGATCTGACCCTGCGCAAAGTGCAGAACGGTGCCGGATGACTCAACCATGGTGGCGCGGGAGTTAAGAACTAGCAGGAGCGCACGGCGTTCAGTAACAACACCTAGTGGTTCATAGGTGGCGTTTAGAACTAACGAGCGAGACATACAGACCCCAGTTTCGAAGCGCGTGGCTCGCGCCGATTGGTTTATCTTGCACCAAGAAGGCGTGAGTTAGGGGTATTTACAGGTCAATTTTTGGTAAAGAATTGGATTAGAGTTTGATCTATGAGCGAGCAGACCCGCAATATTCTCGAATGGCTAAGCGGTTCCCCGCTGCGCATCTTCACCGTCCTGGTCGCTGCCTGGATCAGCCACAGCATTGGCCGACGCGCCATTGATCGCGCCATCAACAAACTTGCGACCACCGATTTAAAGCCCGGTCCTGGTTTTGCCAAGCGCCAAGCAGAACGTGCGCGCACCACAGGATCAGTTCTCTCATCAATTCTAAAAGCAGTTATTTGGATTATCGCCTTGGGCATGATCTTGGGCGAATTCGGATTTAATCTCGGACCAGTTATCGCATCAGCTGGAGTGATTGGTGTTGCAATTGGTCTTGGTGCACAAACTTTAGTTCGCGATATTTTATCTGGAATTTTCATGTTGATCGAAGATCAATATGGCGTTGGCGATCAGATCAAGGTATTAGAGATCGAAGGCGTTGTTGAAAAGGTGGGATTGCGTATTACAACTGTGCGCGATAAAAAAGGTGTGCTTTGGTATGTACGTAATGGTGAAATCTTAGTTATAGGGAACGCATCTCAGAAGAATTAACCATCCCGTGCGCTGCCATCTCTAGATATTCCCGCAGCTGCGCGCGATTAGCATCTGGCATTTCCATTCCATCTAACGCACCCATGGCACAAGCAAGCCAGGCATCACGCGCCGCAAGATCAATCTGAAAACCCGCATGGCGCATCCGCAGACGTGGATGTCCACGTTCTTCAGAATAAGTACCTGGGCCGCCCCAATATTGTTCAAGGAACATCTTCAAACGTAGCGCCGCTCCCTGCATATCTTTCTCCGGATACATCGGGCGCAAGATTGGATCAGTTGCAACACGGGCATAGAACTGTGAGACAAAGTCGTTGAAGAAGGGCTCTCCCCCGACTTCTTCGTAGAAATTACTCATGTGCGCATTTGGCTATCTGGAACATTCTTAGCAATCTGCAATACAAAGTAAGAAGTAATTATGCACATCGCACCGCTGATATAAAACGCTGCTGCATAATCACCAAGTTTTACGCGCAACACCGCTGCTCCAAAGGCGGCAGTTGCACCGCCTATTTGATGCCCTGCAAAGACCCAGCCATAAACGACGCTGGCGCGTTGTGGTCCGAGAACCGCGCGACAGAGCATGATCGTTGGCGGAACCGTGGCCACCCAATCCAAACCATAAAAGATTACAAAGACCATCGTCGATGGATGTATGTGCGAGAAGAGAATCGATGGCAATAAGAAAAGAGATAGCCCGCGTAGCCCGTAATAGAAGAAGAGCAATTTCCGTGGGTCGTAACGATCTGTGAGCCAACCGCTAAACAAAGTTCCGATCACATCAAAAATTCCGACAAGTGCAAGTAAAGATGCAGCCAAGGTATCCATCATTCCGTGATCGTGAGCTGCCGGAATAAAGTGTGTGCCAATTAGCCCGCTAGTTGAAAGTCCGCAGACAAAGAAAGATCCAAATAAAAACCAGAAATCTTTACGTTTTGCGCTCTGCTTTAAAGTATCGATCGCAAGTGCGTAAGCGCTTAACTCACTCTTGGCAGGAGGCTGCCAATCTGATGGTGCGCCATACGGCAATAGGCCCATGTCGGCTGGTTTTTCCTTAAGGAAGAGATAAATAAATGGCACAACCAGCATTGCAAAGGAGGAGACCGTTATAGAAACGCTCTTCCAACTGTAGGTATGCGCTAAATGTGAAAGGCCCGGCAAGAAAATTAGCTGCCCAGTAGCAGATGCTGCAGTAAGGACTCCAGTTACTAGTCCTCGTTTGGCAACGAACCAGCGATTTGCAACAGTTGCGGCAAAGACCAGCGCCATGGAACCCGTACCGGTTCCAACTATTACTCCCCAAGTTGCAATCAACTGCCAAGGAGCGTGAATAAAGATGGTAAGAAATGCACCAAGTGAGACGGTTGTCAGCGCCGACATGACGACGCGGCGCATTCCGAATTTCTCCATCAAAGCTGCAGCAAATGGGGAAATAAGTCCGAATAAAAGTACGTTTATTGCAATTGCAAGTGAGATATCAGATCGCGACCATCCAAAGGCATCTTGCAGCGGAATAATCAGAACCGTTGGCGCAGAACGAAAACCTGCAGTTGCCATCAAAGTTACAAAGGTAACCGCAACTGCAATCCAGCCCGGATGTATCTTGCGCGCGATATTTACTTGGGTCAATTAATTAGATTCCAGGTAGATATCAAGGAATTGGCGTTCCTTATCGGTCAGCGGGCGAGATTTCATCGTCTCAACATTTACTGCAACCTGCACCGTTTTGACCTTGGCCAAGACGGTTCCGCTATCTGAGATTGTAAAGAGCATGTCAAAGGAGGAGGTCCCGATCTTTCCCACGGTTATCTCCACATCTACAAACTTTCCACCCTCGTTAATGGGAGCAATGAAATCAATTTCTGCTCGCGCCACAACCATTCCGATAAGTGATGTCTCTTGCATCGCCCCCGAAAATTCTTCAGTTGCCCATAAGAAACGTGCTTCCTGCGCAAAGGTTAAGTATTTGGCGTTGTTGACATGGCCCATTGCATCCAGGTCATCCCAGCGAACAAATTGCTTATTTAAATACTTCATTAACGAGTTAGCTTTCGGTAGGTCGCACGATGCGGACGCGCGGCATCTGCGCCTAGTCGCGAAATCTTATTTTCTTCATAGGATTCGAAGTTTCCTTCAAACCAGAACCAATTAGATTCACCTTCGTAAGCCAAGATATGAGTTGCAACGCGGTCTAAGAACCAACGATCGTGAGAGATAACTACAGCGCAACCTGGAAATTCAAGCAGCGCATTTTCGAGTGAACCAAGGGTTTCTACATCAAGGTCGTTCGTTGGCTCATCGAGCAAAAGTAAGTTGCCACCGAGCTTTAGCGTCAGCGCTAAATTCAAACGGTTACGTTCTCCGCCTGATAAAACACCAGCCTTCTTCTGTTGATCTGGGCCCTTAAAACCAAAGGCTGAGACATATGCGCGAGATGGCATTTCAACTTGGCCAACTTTTATAAAGTCCAAACCATCTGAGACGACTTCCCAAAGTGATTTAGCCGGATCGATGCCGCCACGTGATTGATCAACGTAGGCGATCTTTACAGTTTCACCGATCTTCACATTGCCAGAATCGGCTTTTTCCAGCCCCAGAATAGTTTTAAAGAGCGTCGTCTTACCGGCACCGTTAGGTCCGATTACTCCAACAATTCCATTGCGCGGCAAGGTAAATGAGAGATCATCTATGAGTACGCGATCGCCAAAGCCCTTAGTTAAGTGATCTACTTCAACAACAATATTTCCAAGACGTGGGCCAGGTGGAATCTGAATCTCATCAAAGTCTAACTTGCGCATCTTGTCGGCTTCAGCTGCCATCTCTTCATAACGAGCCAGA
>CANIAV010000106.1 GCA_947465365.1 Actinomycetota bacterium
AATAAATCAATCCTGCTTTTTCTATCTGATCTATAAATTCCTGATTACTTGCATCATCGCGATTTAAAACCGGTAGATAAATAACTTCGCAACCAATTCGCGCCGCTTGTTCTGCACCACGTGCTCGCCAAAAATCTAAACGATCCTGGCCTTCCTTCCCGGCGGCAGTTGGAATTTGGATATAAGTATTGGACTTGCCCCGTGAAATAGCCAAGCGCAAGAGCTCACTTTCGAGCACTTGCGCTTGCGGTAAATATTCACCAGAACCAACTAGGGCAATTGCACCAGGCTGGTTATCGACCATTGTTAGGCCATCGCAACTTTCAGATTTTCATCAATTGAATTGAGGAAATCTTGAGTTGTTTGATAAGGCGCAGTCTTTGAGATCAAGAGGGCGAGATCTTTAGTCATCTTGCCGGATTCAACAGTTTCGATGCAGACGCGCTCCAGAGTTGCACAGAACTTTGCGAGTTCTGCATTGTTATCTAACTTTGCGCGGTGGGCTAAACCTTGCGTCCAAGCAAAGATAGATGCAATTGGATTTGTGGAAGTTGCCTTACCTGCTTGGTGATCGCGATAGTGGCGAGTCACAGTTCCGTGAGCTGCCTCTGATTCGCAGATCTTTCCATCTGGAGTCATAAGAACTGAAGTCATTAAACCAAGTGAGCCATAGCCTTGCGCGACGGTATCTGATTGCACATCTCCGTCGTAGTTCTTACAGGCCCAGACATAGCCGCCTTCCATGCGAAGTGACATGGCAACCATGTCATCGATTAGACGGTGCTCATACCAAATGCCAGCAGCATCAAATTGGCTCTTAAATTCTGCTTGGAAGATCTCTTCAAAGATATCTTTAAAGCGACCGTCATAAGCCTTCAGAATTGTGTTCTTGGTAGATAGATAAACCGGGAATTTGCGAAGCAGCCCGTAGTTAAGTGATGCGCGGGCAAAGTCGCGAATTGAATCATCGACGTTGTACATAGCCATGGCGATACCAGAAGATTCGAAATTGAAAACTTCAGTGCTGATTGGGGCAGATCCATCTTCTGGAACAAAGGAGATAGTTAGCTTTCCAGGACCTGGTACCTTGAAATCTGTGGCACGGTATTGATCTCCGAATGCGTGGCGGCCGATAACGATTGGCTTGGTCCAGTGCGGAACCAGACGTGGCACATTTGAAATAATGATTGGTTCGCGAAAGATAACTCCACCCAAGATATTGCGGATAGTTCCGTTAGGAGATTTCCACATCTTCTTAAGGCCAAACTCTTTAACACGAGCTTCATCTGGAGTAATAGTTGCGCACTTAATGCCAACGCCATGCTTTTGAATTGCGCGGGCAGAATCAATGGTTACCTGATCATCGGTGGCGTCGCGATGTTCCATACCAAGGTCGTAATACTCAAGGTTTACATCTAAGTAAGGAAGGATGAGTGAATCCTTGATGAATTGCCACATAATGCGGGTCATCTCATCGCCATCTAGTTCAACAACAGTGCCAGTTACCTTGATTTTGCTCATATCTGCGTCCCTTTACTTCTCTATTTTATTTAACTCTTAGGTAAATTCTTAAAGCGATTGCACATCTGCTTGCTTAGCGCGCACAGCCTCGGCTGCCTCTTTTAAGCCAGCAAGTTCTGAATCGGTAAGTTTGGTTTCCACTACTTTCTTTACACCTGAGCGACCAATTTCGGCTTCAACACCAAGATAAACGCCTGAGATTCCGTATTCGCCATCGACCCAAGCGCACACTGGCATCACTGCGCCAGAATCTTCGATAACTGCCTTTGCCATACGAGCTGCGGCGGCAGATGGTGCGTAGTAAGCAGAGCCAGTTTTCAAAAGCGCAACTACTTCGGCACCGCCATTGCGAGTGCGATCTACCAGATCTGCAATTTCTTCTTGCGATAGAAGATCGGCAAGTGGCTTGCCATCGACAGTGCAACGACTTGGAACCGGAACCATGGTGTCGCCATGTGAGCCAAGAGTCAAAGTTTTAACTGATGAGACCTTCACGCCAAGTTTTTCAGCAACGAAGTTGGTAAAGCGAGCAGTATCTAACATGCCAGCTTGGCCGATAACGCGGTGCTTTGGAAAATTAGTTGCCAGTTGAGTCAACGCAGTCATTTCATCTAGTGGATTTGAAACCACGATGATTACCGCATTTGGAGAATGCTTTGCAATATTTTCTGCGACGCCGCGAACAATGCCCGCATTTACGCCGATGAGATCCATGCGGCTCATCCCTGGCTTGCGGGGTAGGCCTGCAGTAATTACAACAACATCAGAATTCGCAGTTGCTTCATAGCCTGCACCATCAGCGGTTGTAGTTGCGCCGATGATCTTGGTTTCAAAACCTTCGATAGAACGTGATTGGTTCATATCAAGGGCTAAACCTTCGGGCTTTCCTTCCAAAATATCTGTAAGGACCACAGTGTCGAAGATGTTGTATTCGGCTAAACGAAGTGCGGTAGTTGATCCATAAAATCCGGCACCGACTACGGTTACTTTCTTAGACATGGCAAACTCTTTCTCTTGACGTCAAGATAAACTCTACAACCCACGCGGAAGTGAGATTGCCACCGCCAGTAGGGCAAGGGCAATTGCCAGTGCTAAATAACGCTCAACTTTGCCACTCTTTCCCGCCTCCCAATATGCGATGGTGATCACACCCATACCGAGGGCGATCGCAATCGATCCCAAGCGAACAAATGAAAATACTCCGGCGATAAATCCTGCCGCAATTGCTGTGTAAGCCAGGCGCAGGCCGAGTGAACTTACCTTTCGCAAGCTTCAACCACATTCGTTAATAACATCGCACGAGTCATTGGACCAACACCGCCAGGCATCGGTGCCATAAATGCTGCGACGTTCATGACGCCAGGGTCTACATCACCTAATAAACCAGCGCTGGTGCGTGAGATACCAACATCTATAACTGTGGCGCCATTCTTAATCGCATCGGCCTTTAGAAAATGTGCGCTGCCGATAGCGGCGATGATTATGTCAGCGCGCTTGGTATGTGCGGTTAAATCTTTTGTTCCGGTATGGGTCAAGGTAACTGTCGCATTTTCTTGCTTGCGAGTAAGCAGCAGCCCCAATGGTCGACCAACGGTTAGCCCACGACCGATAACAACTACTTCAGCACCGGCTAATGCAATTTTGTAATGGTTAATTAGCTCAACAATTGCACGTGGAGTGCAAGGCAATGGCGCTGCATAACCTGCAACTAAGCGACCTAAGTTAATTGGATGCAATCCATCAGCATCTTTAGCTGGATCGATCGCTTCTAAAACTTTTTGAGTATCTATCCCATTAGGCAACGGCAGTTGCACGATATAACCAGTGCACTCTTTAGCTGAATTTAAATCTTTGATCGCAGCCAATACATCAGATTCCGTTGCGCTAGCTTTTAAATCTACGCGAATCGAATTAATACCAACTTGCTCGCAGTCGCGATGTTTACCTGCCACATAGGAAAGTGATCCGGGATCATCTCCAACTAAGACTGTGCCGAGTCCTGGAGTGATCCCAGATTTTTTTAATTGGCCAACGCGGGTAGAAAGGTTTTCTTTTATGGTGGCTGCTAGTGCTTTGCCATCGAGAATCGTCGCGCTCATGAGTGTGATCCTATTAGACGCACACTTTGGAGCGCGAAATTAAGCATGCGAGAAGTGTCTAGTTCCGGTGAAGAACATAGCTATTCCCGCAGCCTTTGCTGCTGCGATTACTTCCTCATCGCGCACGCTGCCACCAGGTTGCACAACAGCGGTTACGCCACCATCGATCAAGATTTGTAAACCATCGGCGAAGGGGAAGAAGGCATCGCTGGCGGCGACGCTGCCCTTAGCGCGATCGCCCGCGCGTGCAATCGAAAGTTTGGCCGAATCAACGCGATTTACTTGACCCATTCCGATTCCAACAGCGGCGCCGTGCTTTGCCAATAAAATTGCGTTGCTCTTAACTGCCCGTACCGCGCGCCAAGCAAATTGTAGATCGGCTAAAACTTCGTTTGAAACTTTATCTCCAGTTACTTGCT
>CANIAV010000107.1 GCA_947465365.1 Actinomycetota bacterium
GCTTGGTAAATTGGGAAGCGCGCAGTAAGTGCGTGAACTTCAGATTTGATTGCCAGATGTGCTGCGGCATCATCAGTTTTAATGGCGCGCGAAATAAGGGATGCAATAGTTTTCATCTCTGCTACGCCCATACCTTGTGTGGTTGTGGCCGGAGTTCCAACGCGGATTCCGCTGGTGATGCCAGGCTTTTCTGGATCATAAGGAATTGAGTTCTTATTCATAACTATGCCAGCTTGGCCACATCGTTCATCGGCAACTTTTCCAGTTACGCCAGTACTGCGCACATCCATCAACGCTAGGTGCGTCTGGGTGCCACCGGAAACTGCGCGCATACCTTCGGCCTCGAGCGCTGCAGCAAGTGCTTGCGCATTAATAATTACATCCTTGGCATACTTTTGATAAGCCGGTGTTGCACATTCGGCCAGGGCGACTGCTTTGCCAGCAACTGCCGACATGATTGGTCCGCCCTGCATACCCGGAAATACCGCCTTATCAATTGCTGCCGCATGTTCGGCCTTAGCCAAGATCATGCCACCGCGCGGTCCACGCAAAACTTTATGAGTTGTAAAGGAGACAACATCTGCATAAGGAACAGGTGAAGGAATCGCTTTTCCGGCAACTAGTCCGATGAAGTGCGCGGCATCTACCCACATAATCGCACCGACTTCATCACAGATTGCGCGAATTTTCTCAAAATCAATTAGCGATGGATAGGCAGTTGCACCTGAACAGATCATCTTTGGTTTGGTTCGTATTGCAATATCGCGTATCTCGTCATAATCAATTAACTCGTTATCCTGACGGACTCCGTATGACTCCACGTTAAACCATTTACCTGAAAAGTTAACCGGCGATCCATGAGTCAAGTGGCCACCATGTGGCAGCGACATCGCAAGAACTGTGGCACCTGGCTTTGTAAATGCTTGATAGACCGCAACGTTAGCGCTGGCACCAGAGTGTGGCTGCACATTGGCATGCTCTGCACCAAATAGAGATTTAGCACGATCAATGGCAATTACTTCGGCTTTATCTACTTCTTCACATCCACCGTAATAACGTTTTCCGGGATAACCCTCGGCATATTTATTGGATAGCGTTGAACCTAAAGTTGCAAGAACTGCCCGCGAGGTAAAGTTTTCAGATGCAATCAACTGCAAGTTGGTCTGTTGGCGCTTTAACTCCGAGAGCAATACCGCTGCGATATCGGGATCTTGCTGGCTAAGTAGTGCGAAATCGGGGCCGTAAAATGTCTCTGCGCTCATGCGCGCAAGCCTAAGCCTTACTCGTGAGAAATGTCAGGTACGAGCGCTGTGATTTCGCTCAGTGAGATCGCGCCTTGGCGTGTAACGCGAGATCGGAATCCAGTCAGATCTATGACAGTACTTGCTCTGCCTGCGGGCAACGCCCCAGCCGTAAAGATGGCGGCGACTTCAGAATCCAAGTATGAAATATCTGCTGAATCAGTTATTGCAGCTTTCCCAGCTAAGGCAGCGCTGGCAATTACCAATGGTCCAGATTTCTTCAATACTTCCAAGATAAATTCTGAGTTTGGAATTCGCACGCTAATTTGATCAAGGGTATTTCCATCTCCTAAATCCCAATTCAGGCCAGCTTGTGGTTTGAGATTTAAAGATAGAAGCCCGGGCCAAAAATTCTCCATCAACGTACGCGCATCTGCCGAAATACTACGGGCAATGCCGTCTATCGAGCCGTGGCTAGCTATGGCAACTTGTGCCGCAACTCCCAGCGGATCACCGCGCAATACATGTAATGCGCGAACGGCATCGTGGAAGAAAGCATCTGCAATTAGCGCATAGTTATGTTCTAGCGGCGCCACAATGACATAACCATCTTTCAGTGCAGCAACTGCTGTCGCAACATGTTCTGCCAAGTCACCTTGTGCAATTTCGTAGCGCGCCATTTATTTCCTAACCGCAGATGTCCAACGGGGACGGCCAGTTAAATCTTGATGCAGTGCAATGTCAATGAATTCGCGTGATAGCAGCGCATCAATTGCCGCGCCTTGTTCTTCGGTATGTTCTATCGCCAAGACTCCCCCGCGCTTTAATAAGCGAGCTGCCGCATCGATAAAGAGTTTCGGTAGTTCCAAACCAGTTGCTCCGCCAAAGAGCGCTATATGTGGCTCGTGTTCTGCGACATCGCGCGGCAAGGTCTGTTGATCTGGAATATATGGTGGATTAGCAATAACGATGTCGCATTTAACGCCAGGTAATACATCTGCCACATCACCTGCGACAACGCGTACATTTTCGGAAATCTTTGCCACATTCTTCTTTAGCCAGGTGATCGCTTCTTCACTTTTCTCTACTGCGATTACCCGCGAACGTGGCGCTTCTGTGGCGATTGCCAGCGCAAGTGCCCCGGAGCCGGAACCTAAATCAATTACCGAAATCTCACCGTCAACGGTTTGTTCTAAATTGGCTATGTGGGTAAGTACCGCATCAACTAATAATTCACTTTCGGGACGTGGCACTAATACGCCAGGGCCGACTTCAATCTCTAAATGGCGAAAATAGGCAACCCCGGTTAAATACTGCAACGGTTCATGAGAAGCGCGCCGGGAAATCAACTTAGCAAAAGTATCTTCGATAACGCCGAAATCACCTAGGGATTTTAAAGTTGCATCTAACTTAACTGAGTTATGTAGATCCATTCGCGAAATACCCAGAACATAAGCAAATAAATGCTCAGCATCGATTTCTTGGATATCGCTAGCTGCTAGCCGTTCTTTAGCCGAACGAAGCAGGCTTTTAATTTCGCTCATCTTTTTAGCCCTTGTGATTAGTTCGTTGAAGAAAGCTTTGCTGCCTTATCGGCATCAAGTAAAGCCTGAACCACATCATCTAGCTCGCCATTTAATACCGAATCCAAGTTATTAGATTTGTAATTTACGCGGTGATCACTCAAACGGTTCTCGGGATAGTTATATGTTCGGATACGTTCTGATCGATCGACTGTGCGCACCTGGCTCTTACGTTCGGCCATCGCGGCGGCTTCCGCTTTTTCCTGGGCATCTGCCAATAAACGAGCGCGCAAGATACGTAGCGCTGACTCTTTATTTTGCAGCTGTGACTTTTCATTCTGGCAAGAGACAACGATTCCGGTTGGTACGTGGGTTAAACGCACCGCTGAATCTGTCGTGTTAACGGATTGTCCGCCCGGACCTGAAGAGCGATAAACATCTACGCGCACATCGTTCATATTTAGCTCAACATCTACTTCTTCTGCTTCCGGCAGTACAAGTACGCCAGCAGCTGATGTGTGGATACGCCCTTGGCTCTCAGTTTCCGGAACGCGTTGCACGCGATGCACGCCACCTTCAAATTTCAAACGAGCATATGGCGTTGTGCCAGGTTCTGGAGTTCCCTTGGATTTAATCGCCATCGAAATATCTTTATAACCACCAAGATCTGATTCGGTCATATCGATGATCTCAACTTTCCAATTACGCTTTTCGGCATAGCGTTGATACATGCGGACTAAATCACCAGCAAAGAGTGCCGATTCATCGCCGCCGGCGCCAGCTTTAACTTCAATAATTACATCGCGATCATCGTTGGGATCACGCGGCAACAACAACTCTTCTAACTTATCTGCAGCCAGCTCAACCGCTTCTTCCATCGCCGGGATTTCTGATGCAAACGATTCATCTTCCGCAGCCATCTCTTTGGCTGCTTCTAAATCATCAGCGGCAGATTTCCAAGCGTTAAAGCCGGCAACTACTGGACCTAATTGGGCATAACGACGTCCAAGCTGGCGAGCTTTACCTTGATCTTCGTGGATCGAAGGATCAGCCATCTGCTTTTCAAGTTCTTGATATTCGCGCACCATTTCATGGGCTGATGCAAAGCGATCATTACTCATCTGGCTTCTCCCTTCGTGTAGATGAAATTCAAACTCAAGATAAAAATAAAGAGACCGCGCCGCAACCTTTACGGCTGCGATGCGGTCTCTTTAAAAAGCTA
>CANIAV010000108.1 GCA_947465365.1 Actinomycetota bacterium
CCAGCAACAATCGCTGTATTAGATGGCGTTGTACATATTGGCTTAACCGATGACCAATTAAAAGAGATAGCCAATCGCGATGACATAGCAAAAGCCTCAAGTCGTGATCTGGCGATTATTGCGGCAACTGGAAAATCAGCTGCGACAACGGTCGCTGCAACTGCTCACTTGGCAGCACTTGCCGGTATCCGCGTCTTTGCAACGGGTGGCTTAGGCGGTGTACATCGCGATGCCAATGAAACTTTTGATGAATCTGCGGATTTAACTGCGCTATCGCAATTAGATATCACCGTTGTATGTGCCGGGGTCAAATCAATATTAGATGTTGCGGCAACATTAGAACGCCTGGAAACTTTAGCAATCGGCGTAGTTGGCTATAAGACCATCGCCTTCCCTGGCTTCTACCTAACTGATTCTGGCTTTACCATCGAACATCAAGTAAATAGCCCAGCGGAAATCGCCAAGATAATCCATGCCCGTGAATCTCTGCGTACAAATAAGAGCGCACTCGTGGTTGCCAACCCAGTTAAACACGAGATGGATCGCAAGCGTCATGATGCGATTTTAAAGAGTGGACTAGCCGGTGCGCGCAAGGCCGGAATCATTGGCAAAGCGGTAACGCCATTCTTGCTCGAGCATTTCCATACTGCCAGCGAAGGTGAATCGCTATCGGTTAATATCGAAATTATTAAATCAAATTCAGCGCTAGCTGCTGATATTGCGGTAGCAAAGCAACACTAAATGTCAGTAAACGTTCTCTGCATCGGTGATGTAATGCTCGATGTAATTGCCCGTATCGATGTTGCTCCCCAAAAAATTAACTACGGCAGTGATACCGCAAGTCGCATCAGCACCAATGGTGGAGGCGCTGCCGGCAATGTCGCCGCGTGGCTTACGCGCACAAGTGCACGCAGCACCATTGTTAGCCATGTAGGCGATGACCCAGCCGGTGGTGCGCTGACTGCAGAATTTGATGCGTTAGGTGTGGCCCATCAAAATTTGGTTATCCAAGGTCAACCATCTGGTGTTGTCGTTGTGTTGGTTGATGCATCAGGTGAGCGCACCATGTTTCCTGACAAAGGCGCCAATTCACTTCTTCAAGTATCTGATCTGCCAGATCTAGCAGGCTTTCAAGCCGTCTATATCTCTGGTTATGCCTTGTTAAATCCCTTGGCACGTCCGGGAGTTTTAGCGATGATCGAAAAGATTCGCGAAGATGGCATACCGATTTACTTTGATCCCGCATCAGTCGGAGCGATGAAGGAAGTCACAGATAAAGAGCTTCACCAATGGTTTGCGCTAATGAACGTGCTCTTACTAAATGAAGAAGAATCGATTTATCTAACTGGTTCAGTAGATATCGAGCGCGCCCTTGATTATTTATTGGAATATTCTGAAGTGGTCGTAATCAAACGCGGCTCACTAGGTGCTATCGCTAAAGCCCGTGGCTATGACTCAATCAGCGTTGCGGCTATTGCGACCTCAGTCATTGATACAACTGGAGCCGGAGATAGTTTTGCCGCGGGATTTATTGCAACATTTGCCGCAAAACACGATTTAACGGCAGCTTTATCGGCCGGAACTGAATTAGCGGCCGGATGTGTTGCAATCGTCGGCGGCAGACCGCGTGTAGGTACCGCAATTTAGCTAGTTCACTTGGCAGAATGCCCGCATGGCAACGAAGAAGGCAGCAACAACGACCAAGGCGAAGAAGGCCGTTGGTCCAAAGCCTGGTGAATATCCCGGCAAGATCGTTGATATCGATGTCTCATCTGAAATGTCAGAATCATTTTTGGAATATGCGTACTCAGTTATTTATTCACGTGCACTTCCTGATGCACGCGATGGTTTAAAACCAGTACACCGCCGCATCTTGCACCAGATGGCCGATATGGGTCTTCGCCCAGAACGTGGCCATGTAAAGAGCGCTCGTGTTGTCGGTGAAGTAATGGGTAAGTTGCACCCACATGGTGACTCTGCAATTTATGATGCACTTGTACGTATGGCGCAATCTTTTTCAATGCAGGTTCCTTTAATTGATGGCCATGGAAACTTTGGTTCTCTAGATTCTGGCCCTGCAGCAATGCGTTACACCGAAGCTCGTTTGGCACAAGCTGCCATGGCGATGGTTGCGGAAGCCGATGAAGATACCGTTGACTTTGGTCCAAATTACGATGGTCAGCTACTAGAACCACTTGTACTGCCCGCTGCTTATCCCAACTTGCTCGTAAATGGCGGTTCCGGAATTGCAGTTGGAATGGCCACCAACATGGCGCCACATAATTTAGGTGAAGTAATCGCCGCTACTAAATTCTTAATTGAAAATCCTAAGGCAACGCTAAATCAGTTGATGAAACATATCCCTGGCCCTGACTTTCCAACTGGTGGCGAATTAGTTGGTGCTGAAGGTGTGCGCGAGGCATATGCCACCGGCAAGGGATCCTTTAAAGTTCGCGCAACCGTTGAAATTAGCAAAGTTACATCTCGCAAGATGGGTATCACCATCAAAGAGCTTCCCTTTAATATCGGCCCTGAAAAAGTTGTGGAACGCATTGCTGATTTGGCCAAAGCGAAGAAGATTCAAGGTATTTCAGACATCATCGATCTAACTGATGGTCAGACTGGCACTAACGTGGTTATCGAGCTTAAGAATGGCTTTGAGCCTGAAGCAGTTCTCGAACAACTCTTTAAACTAACTCCGATGGAAGATGCCTTTGCTATCAACGCAGTTGCACTAGTTAAGGGCCGCCCCCAAACTTTGGGCCTTAAAGAATTACTTCAAGTCTTTATCGATCACCGTATTGAGGTTGTGCGCCGTCGCTCTGAATACCGTAAAGCTAAAGCTGAAGGCCGCCTATCAATGGTCGATGGCCTGCTTAAAGCGATCATAGATATCGATAAGGTCATCAAGATTATTCGCGGTAGCGATGATGCAGCTGCTGCCAAAGAGAAGTTGATCAAAGATTTTAAATTAAACGATGAACAAGCCACCTATATCTTGGATATGCCGCTTCGCCGTTTAACCAAGATGAGCAAACTTGAACTTGAGACTGAGCAGAAAGAACTTAAAGCAACTATTACCGCTTTGACCACACTTCTTAAATCTGAGGAAAGTATCAAGGCGCAAGTTGCCACAGAGCTGACCGCAGTCGGTAAATCATTTGCAACCCCGCGTCGCACGCGAATTGGCGCTGCTTAATTTCGTTTAACTTCAGCACTGTGGGAGACTTCGTCAAATGATCTCCACAAGTGCTCTAG
This sequence comes from Actinomycetota bacterium, assembly GCA_947465365.1. Lineage (GTDB taxonomy): Bacteria > Actinomycetota > Actinomycetes > Nanopelagicales > Nanopelagicaceae > Planktophila. The sequence continues at coordinate 3,259 of CANIAV010000108.1, forward strand.
AACTTCGCGCAGGCGCGCGCCTACTTGTCTCAGGGGTCTCAGTTCGCATCAACCACGGAGATCGCATCGGTTTCGTTGGGCGAAATGGTGCTGGAAAGTCAACGCTTGCCAAAGTATTAGCCGGTGAAACACTTCCTGCAGGAGGTGCAGTTCAACGCACCGGCAAGATTGGTTACCTGCCCCAAGATCCCCGTACTGGTGAAGATCAAGGCACTGTTATCGAAAGAATTTTATCGGCGCGTGATTTAGATCAGATTGCAGCACGCATGACCCAAGTTGAAGAAGAAATGGCCACAACTGAAGGCGCTGCTCTTGAAAAAGCGATGGAGCGTTACACCCGCGTTGATGCCGAATTCCAAGCAGCTGGTGGTTATGCCGCAACTGCCGAAGCCGAAGCGATCGCAACCTCCCTTGGCGTATCGGAAGCAGTCTTTGGCAATCAACTAGACACACTTTCCGGTGGTCAGCGCCGTCGTATTGAGTTAGCTCGCATCTTGTTCTCGGGCGCCGAAACTTTGCTCCTTGATGAGCCAACGAACCACTTAGATGCTGATTCGATTATCTGGCTCCGCAATTACTTAAGCACTTACTCAGGTGGGCTAGTAATCATCTCGCACGATGTAAACCTGATCGAACAGGTTGTAAATAAGGTCTTCTATATCGATGGCAACCGTAACGTGATCGATGTCTATAACTTGGGCTGGAAACAATACTTATTACAGCG
>CANIAV010000109.1 GCA_947465365.1 Actinomycetota bacterium
AATTCCACACGCGGTGAAACCCATAAATCAATTATCTTTTTAGAGGCCGAAGATAAGAAAGCCAAACTTTCTCTAGAAGTTGCCATGCAATGGAACGCCGGCTTCTCAGAATCTGTTTACACCTTTGCTAACACCATCCACACCCATGAAGGCGGAACCCACGAAGAAGGTTTCCGTACCGCACTAACATCTGTTGTAAATAAATTTGGCGAAGAAGCGGGTTTCATCCGCAAGAAAGAAGATCGCCTAACTGGCGATGATGTACGCGAAGGTTTAACTGCCATAGTTTCTATCAAATTAGCTGAGCCACAATTTGAAGGCCAGACAAAGACCAAACTCGGCAACACTGAAGCTAAATCTTTTACGCAAAAGTCAGTTAATGAATTTTTAACGCAATGGTTTGAGAAGAACCCACAAGAAGGCAAAGACATTGTCCGTAAGAGCATCGATGCTGCTGCAGCCCGAGTTGCAGCACGCAAAGCCCGTGATTTATCACGTAACCGTAAAGGTTTATTAGAAGGTCGCGGCATGCCCGGCAAGTTAGCTGATTGCCAATGGACTGATCCATCAAAGTGTGAGCTCTATATTGTTGAAGGTGATTCTGCTGGTGGTTCCACAAAGGGTGGACGCGATTCACGCAACCAAGCAGTATTACCAATCCGTGGAAAGATTCTTAACGTTGAGAAAGCACGCATCGATCGCGTGCTGCAAAACAATGAAGTACAAGCTTTAATTACCGCACTTGGTACAGGCGTCCACGAAGATTTCGATATTGAAAAGCTTAGATATCACAAGATTATCTTGATGGCCGATGCTGATGTTGACGGTCAACATATCCGCACACTGCTGCTTACTTTGTTATTCCGCTTTATGCGCCCGTTAATTGAAAATGGTTTTGTTTACCTTGCTCAACCACCACTTTATAAAATTAAATGGGGTGGCAAAGACGAGGTGCAGTATGCATTCTCTGATCGCGAACGCGATGGCATGATCAAGATTGGTCTAGATGCCGGAAAACGTTTACCTAAAGATGACGGTATCCAACGCTTTAAAGGTTTAGGTGAGATGCCCGCTAAAGAACTTTGGGATACAACAATGGATCCAGAACACCGCGTTTTAATTCAAGTAACTCTTGATGATGCTGCAGCTGCCGATGACTTGTTCTCGGTGTTAATGGGTGAAGATGTTGAACAACGCCGCGCATTTATTCAACGTAACGCTAAAGATGTTAGATTTTTGGATATCTAAATGGCTGAAGATAAAACACCTATAGATCGCACCGGCATGGTTAACCCCGGCGATGATTTCGATCGCGTGGAAACAGTTGACTTACAAGTCGAAATGGCGCGTTCTTATCTTGATTACGCGATGTCAGTTATCGTCGGTCGCGCACTGCCTGATGTGCGAGACGGTTTAAAACCAGTTCACCGCCGCGTGCTGTATGCGATGTATGACGCCGGTTATCGCCCAGATAAGGGTTACTACAAATCTTCACGTAGCGTCGGTGACGTCATGGGTAATTACCACCCACATGGTGACACCGCGATCTATGACACTGTTGTTCGCTTAGCCCAGCACTGGTCACTGCGTTATCCATTGGTAGATGGCAACGGAAACTTTGGTTCTCCCGGCAACGATCCCGCAGCTGCGATGCGTTATACCGAAGCCCGCCTATCGCCTATCGCGATGGAGATGATGCGCGATATCGATGAAGATACAGTCAATTTCTCACCAAACTATGACGGTCGCTCGCAAGAACCAGATGTTCTACCAAGTCGTTTCCCAAACCTATTAGTTAATGGTTCGGCCGGTATCGCAGTCGGTATGGCTACAAATATTCCGCCACATAACCTGCGCGAAATTACTGAAGGCGTTATTTACTCACTTAATAACCCTGATCTAAAACCAGAAGATTTACTAAATGAATTACTTAAGATTGTTAAAGGTCCAGACTTCCCAACTAAAGCTTTAATCGTTGGCCGCACCGGTATTGAAGAGGCTTATCGCACAGGCCGCGGTTCAGTGACAATGCGCGCAGTTGTACAGGTTGAAGAAATCAATAAGCGCACCTGTTTAGTTGTTAGCGAACTTCCCTATCAAGTAAACCCAGATAACTTAGCTCTAAAGATTGCTGAACTTGTTAAAGATGGCAAGATCAAGGGCATCGCTGATGTGCGCGATGAAGGTAACGAACGTCTGGGACAACGCCTGGTAATTGTTCTGCAATCATCTGCAATTCCAAAGGTTGTCTTAAATAACCTTTATAAGCAGACCCAATTGCAAGATACCTTCGGCGCAAATATGTTGGCGCTGGTCGATGGTGTGCCACGCACCTTGCGCCTTGATGAATTTATTAAGTTCTATATCCAGCACCAAGTCGAAGTAATTATTCGCCGCACTAAATATCGCTTAGCTGAAAAAGAGAAGCGCGCCCATATCTTGCAGGGTTATCTAAAGGCACTTGATGCGCTGGATGCGGTAATCGCTTTAATTCGCGCATCGACAACACCTGAAGAAGCGCGCACTGGTTTGATGAAGTTATTAGACGTTGATGAAGTTCAAGCAAATGCCATTTTGGATATGCAGCTTCGTCGCATTGCAGCACTTGAGCGCCAGAAGATTAACGATGAATACAACGGCCTAATGGCAGATATCGTCGAGCTAAATGAGATCTTGGCCAGTGAAGCAAAGCAGCGCCAAATAATCATTTCCGAGCTAACGGAGCTAACCGCTAAATATGGCGACGAACGCCGCACCCAGATCGTGGCCAGTGAAGGCGATTTCTCTGCGGAAGATTTAATCCCAGATCAAGATGCAGTAGTCACAATTACTCGCACCGGTTATGCCAAGCGCACCAACGCTGATCTTTATAAATCACAACGTCGCGGTGGTCGTGGCGTAAAGGGCGCAGCCCTTAAGCAAGATGATGTGGTCGATCACTTCTTCGTAGCCAGCACACACGACTGGTTATTGTTCTTTACCAACCAAGGCCGCGTCTATCGCGCCAAGGTTCATGAACTACCAGATGCCGGTCGCGATGCACGCGGACAACATGTTGCAAACTTAATGGCATTTAAGTCTGATGAAACCATTGCCCAAGTCTTGTCATTTAAAGATTACAACGCATCTCCTTATCTAGTTCTTGCAACTAAGACTGGTTTAGTTAAGAAGACACCACTTATTGAATACGATTCACCACGCACCGGTGGTTTGATCGCGATCTCACTAAAACCTGGCGATGAAGTTGTATCTGCAGCCCTTATCAATAAAGGCGATGAACTATTACTTGTTTCAAAGAAAGCGATGTCACTGCGTTTTGCAGCTGATGAAGAATCACTTCGCCCAATGGGTCGCTCCACTAGCGGTGTTATCGGAATGAAGTTCCGCGCAGGCGATGAGTTGTTAACCATGGCGCGCATTGATTCGAAATCTGCAAACTCATTTGTATTAACTGCAACCGATGGTGGATACGGTAAGAAAACCCCACTAGATGAATATCGTTTGCAAGGTCGTGGCGGTATCGGAATTAAAGCTGCAAAAATTGATGAGAATTCACGTGGTTCACTAGTAAGCGCACTAGTTCTTGCCGATAGCGATGAAATCCTTGCGATAACTTCTGCCGGCACTGTGATGCGCACACCAGCTGCCGAGGTTCGCCAGACCGGTCGCGATTCAATGGGTGTTCGCTTGGTAAACCTCGATGAAGGCGTCGTTCTGGTCTCTGTTACTCAGAACCAGGAAGATGAGATTTCCGCCAAATAACGCTACGCTTTCGCCTTCTGCGCTAAGGCGTGCGTTTTGGTCTCTTGGAGAAGTTCAAGTAACCTAGCGCTTCTGCATTAAAGAGCAATCTTTCTTGCGGGCCCATAGCTCAGCCTGGTTAGAGCGCTTCCCTGATAAGGAAGAGGTCGGTGGTTCAAGTCCACCTGGGCCCACCCG
>CANIAV010000110.1 GCA_947465365.1 Actinomycetota bacterium
ATGGGCGGCCGAACAAGCAGCCAAGCTGGTAGATAACACCGGTAAGACCGCCTTAAAGGCTGAGATGCAGAGCGCAAAGACAGCGCTAAAGATTTCCGGTGATGATCAATTCCAGGCGCTGACTGAACATGATGCGCGTTTCCATGCACTGATCGCCAGCATTTCTGGCAATCAATCAGTTGCCGATTCATACGAGCGCACCCATTGCCACCTACATTTATTCCGCTTATTTATGGCCAATAAATTACATCGCATCGAAGGCGAAGGCCGGGCCAAGTTTGTGCAAGATCTCTTTGATGAGTACTACCAAGTCGGCTCTGGACAACGTGCACTGAAAGAACATGATGTGATCGCTAAAGCGATTATCGATCAGAATTCAAAGGCGGCGCGCACTGCGATGCATGCACATATCGAATCTTCACTTAAGCGATTTGCCCCTGCTGCACAAGCTATAAATAAAAAATAAATTAGTTTTATCCTTGACCCAAAGATCTCTGCGCGCTAAGTTTTCCTATAGGATTTTTCGAGCGGATGGGAATTATCGTGGGCTTATCGATTATTAAAGATATTGAGATTCGCGCTTGTCGAGGTTCAGATGAGCCAGAATCAAAAGATGCAGTTGCCGCGGTAAAACTGCCGGGTGGCTCACGACCTGATTTCACTGTTGTCACAATTACAACCGAAGATGGCGTTAAGGGAACATCCTTCGGCTTTGGCGCACAAGATGCCAAGGCAGCGGCGGCAACTATGTCGCAGGTTAAGCCATTCTTTATGGGGCGCAGCGCTCACGATTCTGCCAAGAATATGAAAGATTTTGAACTCTTTGATCGCCGCTGGAACCACGTGCCAATTTATTCATATGCACCATTTGATAACGCATGTTGGGACATCGTTGGCAAGATGGCGAAGTTGCCGGTCTATAAAATTTTAGGTGCAGCGCGCGAGAAAGTGCCGCTATATGTCTCCTCAATGTTCTTGCCGGGCCCAGAAGATTATGCCAAGCAAGCACTAGAGGTAAAAGCTAAAGGCTATAAGGGTTACAAGCTCCACCCACCAGGAGGCCTTGATTTAGATATCGCTTGCTATCGCGCAGTGCGCAAGGCGGTTGGCGATGACTTCACCTTGATGGCAGATCCGGTGATCATGTACTCATATGAAGAAGCTTTAAAGGCCGGCCGTGAGTTAGAAAAGCTTGGTTACAAATGGTTTGAAGAACCATTGCTAGATGTCGATCTTCACGGGCTAAAGAAGTTACGTGAAAAGTTAGATATTCCAATCTGTGGCACTGAAGTTATTGCTGGAAATAATTACTCGGTTGCCAACTGCATTAAAGAAGGCATCGTAGATATCGTGCGCACCGATGTGTCATGGCGTGCTGGAATTACAGCAGTTATGAAGACTGCGCATCTAGCCGAATCATTCGGGGTTAAGTGCGAGCTTCACACCACGATCTATCACGGACTAGAGCAAGTGCAGCTGCACCCATCTCTTGCCATCAGCAACTGTGAATTCTTTGAAACCCTTTACCCATTTGATGATTTCCAATTTGGTACAAAGAGCCAGCTAAATATCGTCGATGGTTATGTAATGGCGCCGCAAGGTGAAGGTCTATGCATCGATTACGACTGGGATTTCATCGATAAGCACACCGTTGCAATACTTTAAGGTTTAAGAATTAACCTTCTGCAACCACGTTTATTAAGGGCTGACCTGCGGCAAAGCGAGCAAGTTGTGCTTCAACTAGTGCGCGCCCACGGGGTTCAAAAGCTTTCGAATCTCCCCCAACATGTGGAGTAATGATCGTATTTGGCGTATTCCATAACGGGTGGCCGGCGGGAAGCGGTTCAGGATCAGTTACATCTAGCGCACATGAAATACGTCCAGAATTTAACTCGGCTACCAAAGCATCGGTATCTATGATCGCACCGCGCGCCACATTTATTAGCGATGCGCCATCTTTCATCGCCGATAGGCGCTGAGCGTTCATAAAGTGGCGAGTCTGATCGTTAAGCGGAACGATCAAGATGATCACATCAAAGGTTGGCAGTAGGCGATCAAAGTTTTCCATCGTCAGTGCGCCATCTCTGCCAGAGCGTGAGAATGAAGTTACCTCAACTTCAAAGCCCCCCAACATCTGCGCAATAGTTTTTCCAATATTTCCATGTCCGATGATCGCAACTTTGGAATCAGTCAATGATGCATTGCTGGTGTGTAGCCAGACGCCCTTGCTCTGGTATTGCGCAAATGAGTTAAATCCGCGACGGGATGCGATCGCAAGTCCCACCGCTAGCTCTGCAGTTGAAGCATCGTGCACACCTGCTGCATTACATAAAACCACGCCTTTAGGCCGCAACGGGATGACATCATCGACGCCGGCATTTGGAGATTGGATAACTTGCAAAGAACCCATGCTGGCAATCGGTGTAAGCGCTGCTGCCCCGTACATGTAAGCCGGAACATAGAAAGTAATCTTTTCCAGATCTGCAGGATCAGGAGTTACTCCATTAGTTGGCAGATGCGTCAGCCCACTTGGAATCTTTAGATCACTCCATTGCGTCCAGATCACAAATTGCGTCCCTTGATGATTGGATCCCAATCACTGCGCGCAGACCAAGGTGTTTCATAATTTGGGTCATTTACATAACGGCTGATCACAAATTTAAGGGATGCAACTGCTCCCCCAACCAGGTCAAGGGCAAACCATTTATCGCCAATAGCCATCTCAGAAGTAGCTCCATCTGCGCCAGTTATGACAACTGATTCAAAGCGGTGTTCTGCAAATGTGCCGGCTTGGATAAAGAGCTCTTGCGCATCTAGGCCGATATTGGCAACTTGCATAGATAGCGTTGTGGCATCCATACCATCGACAATTACTGCAACATCAGGTGGCAGACCCGGACGCTTTAACTTGCCGTCAAAGAAGCGCACCTTGCCATGTTGCAGACCGCCGTGAGAAATATGCATTGGTCCACCAAAGACCATCTGCCCCAAGCCTTCAAAGTAAACGGGATTAAATTCTTGCCAAGCATGGATGTTGTAACCCGGAACGCGCAGATCAAGACCGACGACTTCATCTGCAGTTGCCGGGTCATAGCTATCCCAGTTACGGGGATTGCCGGTGTTAGAGCGCATCTTGCGCAGTTGAATTTTGATTAATTCAAGATTGGCCTGCAAAATCTCAACTGGATAATTTGGCAAGTGGCCCTGCACAAATTGGAACCACGGCAGAGTATTTGCAATGTAATGCTTGGTATCGCGCCCGGTTGCCTTATCTCCCCCTGAAACACCCGGGATATAAATCGCATCCCAATTATTATCACGCGGTAGCGCAAGGATGCGATCTAAATCTTCTTGCGCCATTGATGAGGTCCATAAATAGATCATGTGGCGCGCAGATGGCAATCGGTAATCTGCCCAGCCAGCATCAAAGTGGCGATGTGGAACCTTTGTCACACCATCGATTTCTTTACGTAGCGACCAAATTAAATCAAATTGTGAACGTGGCAGATCTAAATACTTGTAATCACCGGTTAATAGAACAGCGTTCATCGCCGCATTTGTAATCGGCTCCATAATTGTCATAAAGCCATGTGGCCAGCGCCAGCCGTAATAGCCGCCCCACCATTTTCCATCGTTAAATTCACCGATTTTGCCGCTGGTTCCAATGTTATCGGGCATGATTCCACCGTTAGCGTCCTTGCGATCCATCCAAGCTTCTAAATACTCCAACATAATCTGCTTTAGATCCGCATCGCCTGAATACATATAAGCATGGGTTAAAAGTGAAGTTGAATTTAGATTTAGCGGAACATCTCCGCGGTTCATGCGCTCATTCATTTTCTTAATGAGATCGTCATAGACTTCAGGATCTGACCAGTGACAGCGCATGCTTGCAAAATCTGTTTTGACAATATCTTCATAC
>CANIAV010000111.1 GCA_947465365.1 Actinomycetota bacterium
CAGCGCCGTCGCTATTTGTATTCATGTGCCTCGAGTCGGATTCGAACCGACACTATGCAGTGTTTGAGACTGCCCTCTCTACCGTTGGAGTACCGAGGCTTAGAAGACAAATCTTAACGGTATGCAGGGGCTGCGCCACCCACGGCATCACCCACACGGTGCACGCGCATCGCATTGGTTGAGCCTGGAATTCCGGGAGGTGATCCTGCAACGATGACAACTAATTCGCCTTCTTTGCATCGCTTAGATTGCAATAACAAGGTATCGGCCTGCATCACCATCTCATCGGTGTGCTTAACCATTGGAGTTAACTCTGGTTCCACTCCCCAATCAAGGGCCATTCGGTTGTAGGTGCCAACTTCTGGAGTAAATGCCAAGATCGGAATTGGTGAACGAAGGCGCGCAGTTCGTCTTGCTGAATCACCCGATTGAGTAAAGGTAACTAAATACTTAGCCCCAACAATTGCCCCTACTTCGGTAGCAGCCTTTGTGATCGCTCCACCTTTTGTCTTGGGCGATGATTTCATCGGGCGAATCATGTCCATTCCGCCTTGTTCGGTATGAGAAATGATGCGCGCCATAGTTTGAACTGCTTCAATGGCAAATTCACCAACGGATGTTTCGCCAGATAACATCAATGCATCTGCGCCATCTAATACTGCATTTGCACAATCTGTTGCTTCAGCGCGAGTTGGACGAGAATTAGTGATCATTGAATCGAGCATCTGGGTTGCCACGATGACCGGTTTAGCAGCTTCACGAGCTAGTTCGATGCAGTGCTTTTGAACTAGCGGAACTTCTTCAATTGGAAGCTCTACTCCGAGGTCACCGCGCGCCACCATAATGCCATCGAAGGCGTTAACGATTCCTTGTAGATTTTCAACTGCCTGTGGCTTCTCAATCTTGGCAATTACTGGGATGCGAATTCCAACTTCATCCATAATGCGGTGAACATCGACGATGTCATCGGCGCTACGCACAAATGAGAGCGCAATGAAATCTGCGCCGGCCTTTAGCCCCCAACGAAGATCATCCATATCTTTCTCAGATAAAGCAGGGACTGAGACTGCAACGCCCGGCAAGTTAATACCTTTATTGTTACTCACCGCGCCAGGTTCAATTACCTTTGTGACTACGTCGCTACCTTTTACTTCCACAACCTCAACAGTTACCTTGCCATCATCGATCAAGATGCGATCGCCGGGCTTGCAATCTCCCGGAAGACCTTTATATGTAGTACCGACGCGTTCTTTGGTGCCTTCAACATCATCAGTAGTAATAGTGAAGATATCTCCACGAGATAAATCATGAGGGCCGGCTTTAAAGCGAGCTAAGCGAATCTTTGGACCTTGAAGATCGACCAAGATTGCAACTGGGACGCCAGCTTCTTTCGCAGCGATGCGTACGCGATCTAGACGTGCTTGATGCTCTGGGTAGCCGCCGTGTGAAAGGTTCAGGCGCGCCATATTCATACCAGCTGCGATTAGCTCACGAACTTTTTCGGGAGATTCAACGGCTGGACCCATTGTGCAAACAATCTTGGCGCGACGCATGTGTATACCTTATCTAATCGTTTTCGCTACTGGTTAGTTGCAAGATGAAATGACCATGAATTTAAGTGGGATTGGCCACTTAAACCATGGCTAAACCATCATGGATCGAGCTGTTGGTGCAATTGGTGCTGGTAATTGAGTTTCGCCTTCGAGATATTTATCTACGCCGGCTGCTGCGCTGCGACCTTCGGCGATCGCCCAAACAATTAGTGATTGACCGCGACCGGCATCTCCTGCAACGAAAATTCCTTCTATGCTGCTCTGATAATTCTCATCGCGTTTAATATTTCCACGCTCATCAAATTCAACTTCCAGCTGAGTCAGAATCTCTGATTTTTCTGGACCTGTAAATCCCATCGCTAAGAAGACAAAATCTGCAGGAATCTCTTTCTCTGTCCCTGGCACCGGTTCGAACTTACCGTTAGCAAATTTTGTTTCCACAAGTTTTAGCGCCTTTAGATTTCCATTGCCATCACCAATAAACTCCTCAGTGCTAACTGCAAAGACGCGGTTATCGAGTTCTTCATGGGCAGATGAGACGCGATAGATCATTGGGTAAGTTGGCCAAGGTTGTCCGCTCGGACGTTCTTCAGTTGGACGCGGCATGATTTCCAATTGCGTAACGCTTGCTGCACCTTGGCGAACAGAAGTGCCAAGGCAATCTGCACCTGTGTCTCCCCCACCTAAAATTACAACGTGCTTACCTGCGACGTTGATATCCGGATTGGTGACTTCACCTAGGGCTTGCTTATTTCCCCATGGCAGAAATTCCATCGCTTGGTAAATACCTTTATTCTCGCGCCCCTTAATTGGCAGATCGCGCCATTGGGTAGCACCAACTGCAAGAACTATCGCATCGTATTTCTTGCGAAGATCGGCGCCAGTTATCTCAACACCGACATCGACACCTGGACGAAAACGAGTTCCCTCTTTCTCCATCTGATTTAGTCGACGGTCAAGGACGCTTTTCTCCATTTTAAATTCTGGGATTCCGTAACGAAGTAGCCCACCGATTTTATCGGCGCGCTCGTATACGGCCACGGTGTGCCCGGCGCGAGTTAGCTGTTGGGCTGCAGCAAGACCTGCCGGACCTGAACCAATTACTGCAACTGTTTTACCGGTTAAACGATCAGGAGGAGTTGGCTTTACATTGCCAGCACCGAAAGCTTCTTCAATGGTGCGCAGTTCTACTTGTTTGATAGTTACCGCATCAGCATTGATACCTATTACACATGCAGTCTCACATGGCGCAGGACACAGGCGGCCAGTGAATTCTGGGAAGTTATTGGTGGCGTGCAATCGCGCAATAGCTTCATCTTTATCGCCGCGCCACATCAGATCATTCCATTCTGGAATTAGATTTCCGAGCGGACAACCTTCGTGACAAAACGGAATGCCGCAATCCATGCAACGCCCTGCTTGTTTCTGCAGGTGCTCCATGCTTTGTGGTTCGTAGACCTCATGCCAATCTTTAATTCGGATATCGATCGGGCGGCGCTTTGGCATTTCCCGCGGTGTAGTTAGAAATCCCTTTGGATCAGCCATTTGCTGCCACCTCCATTACATATTGGTCTATCGGAAGTCCATCTTTAGTAGCTCGCTCGATTGCGGCAAGTACGCGCGCATAATCACGTGGCATAACAAGTGAGATGCGATTTACTGATCCGTTCCAGTCCTTGAGCAGATCAGCTGCAACAGTTGATCCGGTCTCAGTATGGAAGTTAGAAATTATCGACTTAAGTGTTTCTTTCTGATCTTCCGGAACTGCCAAGATATCGACCATCTCGGTATTTACTTGCGCCGGATTTAGATCTAGAACAAAGGCGCGACCACCAGACATTCCAGCCGCAAAGTTGCGGCCAGTACGACCCAAGATAACAACTGTTCCGCCTGTCATATATTCACAACCGTGATCACCAACGCCTTCCACAACCGCGGTTGCTCCAGAATTGCGAACACAGAATCGTTCACCAACTAGCCCACGAATAAATATTTCACCAGAAGTTGCGCCATAACCTATGACGTTTCCGGCGATTACATTCTCTTGAGATGGGAAGGTAGCGCGCTCATCTGGACGAACTATGACGCGACCGCCTGAAATTCCTTTACCTACATAGTCATTGCTATCACCATAAAGGCGGATTGCAATACCGCGCGGTAAGAATGCACCAAGTGATTGACCAGCAGAACCATGCAGCGTGACATCAATCGTTCCGACAGGAAGACCTTCTGCGCCAAAGCGACGAGTAACTTCTGCGCCCAACATTGTGCCAACGGTTCGGTTTACGTTACGAACTGGCAGGTCGATACGAACCGCTTCTTTCTTATCGAGAGCATCTGCCG
>CANIAV010000112.1 GCA_947465365.1 Actinomycetota bacterium
GTCATGGTTGAAGTAGGTAGTGCTTCTGCACCTGTGCCAACGATGATGTCTTTAGTCACCAGGGTTGTTGGTGGGTTGCCAGTTGGAGCGCCAATAGTTGGGGCCTCACCTTGGTTAGTTGTAACGGTAGGCAAATTATCTGCAGCTGCGCTCACTTTTTTATCTCCACATCCAGTTAGTAGTAATGCTGATACCGCTATTACGGCAAGTAGCTTCTTCTTCACTTTTTATCTCCCTCGCCGATTTCACGGATTAACTTAAATTCTCCGCCACCAAGCTGTCCTTGGTCGCGATACATCTCTAACTTAGCGCGAGTATCAGCAATATCGAGATTACGCATCGTCAACTGGCCAATGCGATCGACCGGTCCAAAGGCAGCGTTTTCTGTGCGTTCCATAGAAAGTTTTTCAGGGTGGTAGCTAAGGGCAGGCCCGGTTGTGTTGATGATCGAATAATCATCACCGCGACGCAGGCGAATAGTTACTTCACCAGTAACGGCAGATGCCACCCAACGTTGCAGAGATTCGCGCAACATCAGAGATTGTGGATCTAACCAACGGCCCTCGTATAGCAAGCGGCCTAAGCGACGACCTTCTGCGTGATAGTTAGCAACAGTGTCTTCATTATGAATTGCACTAAGCAAACGCTCGTATGCAATAAAGATAAGTGCCATACCTGGCGCTTCATAAATTCCACGGCTCTTGGCTTCGATAATTCGGTTCTCAATTTGATCGGCCATGCCAAGTCCGTGGCGACCACCGATTTCATTAGCTGCCTGCATAAGCGAGACAACATCGCTGAAATCTTTACCATTTATAGCAACTGGGCGGCCTTGAACAAATTGGATCTTGACATCTTCACTTGCAATTACAACCGATGAATCCCAGAACTTAACGCCCATAATTGGGTTAACGATTTCAATTGAAGCATCTAGGTTTTCTAAATCTTTGGCCTCGTGGGTTGCGCCTAAGATATTGGCATCAGTTGAGTAAGCCTTTTCTACGCTATCGCGATAAGGGAATTTGTGAGAGACCAACCATTCCGACATCTCCTTACGGCCACCAAGTTCGCGCACGAAATCTGCATCAAGCCATGGTTTGTAAATGCGTAGATTTGGATTGGCCAACAATCCGTAGCGATAGAAGCGTTCAATATCATTGCCCTTATAAGTTGAGCCATCGCCCCAAATTTCAACTTTATCTTGCAACATAGCTCGCACAAGTAACGTACCGGTTACTGCGCGTCCCAGCGGAGTCGTATTGAAATACTGCTTTCCGCCTGAGCGGATATGAAATGCTCCGCAGGCAATTGCAGCTAAACCTTCTTCGACAAGTGGCGTCTTGCAATCAACTAAGCGAGAAATCTCTGCGCCATATTCTTTAGCGCGCACAGGAACAGAATCAATATCGGTCTCGTCATATTGACCGAGGTCTGCGGTGTAAGTGCAAGGGACTGCACCCTTTTCGCGCATCCAGGCAACTGCAACAGATGTGTCGAGGCCACCAGAAAAGGCGATACCTACTTTTTCTCCGACAGGAAGGGATGCAAGCACTTTGGACATGCGCGTAAGTCTAACGGTTGAGCAGGGCTGCTAGCGCAGGCTTTACTTTCCAGAGCGAGATCATTGCGTCATAGCGCGATTGTTCTGCAGTATCTGCGATGGCACCAGTCTTTACTGCACGAATCATCAAATTACGTGGGGTGTGCTCTCCCCCGATAAATTCAATCGCTTCGACGCGATAGCCCAATAATTTCATTATCTGCATCCGTAGGGCATCGGTAATTAGATCTCCAAGGCGTTCTTTCATAATTCCGTTCTTAGTGATCATCTGCCAAGGTTCTGGGGCATCAACCATCTGCGCTTGAATATCGTGGTGGCAACAAGGTGCGATTAGAGCCAACTTGGCGTTGGTATTAACCGCCCAGGCAATTGCATCATCGGTTGCGGTATCGCAGGCATGTAGGGCAATTGCCACATCAGCTGATTGCAAAGTTGTCTGTGAAATTTCCTCGGCTAGAAAAGATATTGACTTTGAGATACCTAACTTTTCGGCGATCTGAATATTGCGCACACGTGCGCTCTCGCGGACATCGATACCAATTACCTTGACCGGGATTCCTTGCTTAGTTAAGTATTGGTGTGCGGCAAACGTTAAGTAAGCATGTCCGCAGCCCAAGTCAACGATCGATAATGGTGAAGCAATAGTTGGCTTGGCGATATGGCCCGCCTCGATAGCCGAATTTAGCGAAGGTACCAATAACCTTAAAAATTCTTCGACTTGCAGATACTTATCGTTCTTGCTCGCTTTAACTTTTCCAGATGCATCTGAGATTCCGACTTCGATCAGGAACGGATCACTTGGATCTAAGAGCCTGGCCTTGGCGCGATCATGGGAAAGATCTGCTTCGAATGAGTCATTGGTTCTGTGGACCAACGCCTCGCCCTTCTTGGTGATACGAATTGAAATAGAGCCATTCTTTTGCTCCAGCAAGATATTTGCAAAACCGGCTTCGAGCAGATTTAGCGCTAAGAATTCTTTTGGTGAATAATTCTTTGTGGTCATGGCGCGACCATCGCTCTGTGTGAGCTGATATTTAATCTCACCTTTTATTAGTACTGGCTTAAGATCAATTCGCTCAGTTGGTGTCTGCATATTTCGGCGGCGACCAGATAGGACAAGGCGCACAAAATTCTCCGAATTTTTTAAGCCAGCCGACACTTCAGCCAGCGCAGTTGAAAGTGTCGAATCCATGTATTTAAAATACCTTAGATTCTTATCCATTACGCTCTGCAGGTGATTACAACCAACGCTTGGATCATTACCGCCTCAATCTTGACGATAGTTGTCGCCTTTGACTTCACATGGGCGGTTATCCGGCGAAATCAAAATACATCTCTGAAAGAGGCCACTCTTTGGAGCTTGTTATACATATCGTTGGCGATCGCCTTTGGTATTCACTTGGGCACCTGGACTGATTCACAAACCCAACAAGAGTTCTTCGCTGGCTGGTTAACTGAGTACTCACTTTCTTTCGATAATTTATTTGTATTTGTAATTATCTTGAGCAGGTTAAAAATTGAAGAGAAGAGCAAGCAACTTGCCCTACTGTTCGGAATTTTGATCGCTTTAGTTTTCCGAATTATCGCAATCACCTTGGGCGCCGCAGCGATCAAGCAATTTGAGTGGATCTTCTTTATCTTTGGGGCCTTTTTGATCTACACAGCAGTTCATCTCTTTTTAGAGAGTTCTCATGAAAAGGATGAGGAAGAGAAGGAAAGTAAGTTGATTTCCTATCTCAGCGCTAAGGGAATGAAGCCTTTTACGATCGCTCTCATCGCCTTGGGCGCCACAGATATCTTATTTGCTCTAGATTCGATTCCAGCGATCTTTGGCTTAACTGAAAATGTTTATGTTGTTGTAACGGCGAACGTATTTGCACTGATGGGTCTGCGCCAGCTCTACTTCTTAATTGGCGGGTTGATGCAACGCCTTATCTATATCGGTAAGGGTCTCTCAGTAATTCTAGGTTTTATCGGAGTAAAGCTTCTCTTTCATGCATTCCACGCCGTAGACATTCACAAAATAGGTGGATTTAAAATCCCTGATATAACTATTACGCAGAGCCTTTCAGTAATCGTTGGAGTTCTTGCGATAGCAACGATCTCTAGTTTGTACGTTACTTCAAAGCGTAATTAGTTATTTAGCTAGCTCTACGACTACTGCCAAACCGCCTAGTTCGCCCTTACGTAATTCCAGCTTGCCGTTATGTTCTTGCACAATCGCTGCGATGATGCTCATACCAAGACCCGAGCCGCCGCTTTCACGTGAACGTGATGGATCAAATCTATTCATTGCTTCTATCTCGCTGCGGTAAGCGCTCTCGGGAA
>CANIAV010000113.1 GCA_947465365.1 Actinomycetota bacterium
CTTCAATTTTTCCGGCAGTTGTATGCAGATCTGGGCTCATGGCTCTACGGTACTAGGCGTGGGTACTTCAGCGCCAAGAGCGCCACTAGATCGCGCGACAATCGCTTCGCATACTTCGCAATACTGGCGAGTAAGCGTGGTTGATCTCACTGCCTCTACACAAAGCGACCTGGCGGAATTAGTTAAATCTAAATCGGTAAAAAGCGGCGAGGTAATCGTTGCAGAATTCCAAAGTGCAGGGCGAGGCAGATTAGAAAGAACTTTTGAAGCGCCCACTCATAGCGCGCTACTTTTCTCTCTTTATATTGAACCGACGAGAATAAGAAGTGACTGGGGATTTATTTCTCATCTTGCTGCGCTATCAATGCATGAAGTTATCTCTTCTGATTTACCGATAAAAGCTAGACTGAAATGGCCAAATGATATTTTAATTGGCGAAAAGAAAGTTGCCGGCTTGTTAGCCCAGGTAACCGATCAAGGAATCATTATTGGTCTTGGAATAAATGTGGCAATGTCTATTGAAGAGCTACCAGTTGAAACTGCTACTTCTCTTGCGATTTCTGGATCGAAGGAATTAGATCGAAATCTGATCCTCTCTAAATTCTTAAATGTATTCGCAGATAATTTTGCGAACTGGGAAGACGGTGCTGATTTTCTAGATCGCTATAGCCAAATCTGTGCGACTTTAGGTAGACAAGTACAGATCGAGGTCGCAGGGCGGACAAATCGCACCGGAATTGCGAAATCTATAAATAAATTTGGTGCGCTTGTGCTGGCAGATGGCTTTGAGGTTAACGTGGGGGATGTTGTTCACCTAAGATAGCCCCGTGAATGAGCGTTTCCCCACCGTCGGAATAATTGGTGCTGGGCAATTAGCGCGCATGAGTGTTGCTCCAGCTACAGCGCTCGGTATTAATCTCCTACTCTTTGCACAAGATAAGGACGATAGCGCGGCGCAAATATCGCAACATGTAGTCGGTGATTTCCGCGACCTAACTCAATTGTTGGAATTCGCCAAGCAATGCGATCTCGTTACCTTCGAGCACGAACTAGTGCCACTTTCTGTAATTAAAGGTTTAGAAGCCGCCGGCGTAAAAGTCTTTCCATCTTCAAACTCATTCCAGTATTCACAAGATAAGGCCGCGATGCGCGCCAAATTAGCTACCTACCCTTCGCCTAAATGGAAAGTCATTGAGGATGAAGGCCAAGCCTTCGACTTTCCATTTATGGCAAAGAAGATTTCAGGTGGCTACGACGGGCGAGGCGTGTGGAAAGTTAAGAATTTGGATGACCTCGAAGAGTTACTTGCCGAACATTCTCAGCTATTAATCGAAGAGTTGATTGCATTTGATTGCGAAATTGCGGTGATGGTTGCTCGATCAGAACATGGCCAGGCCACGTCTTGGGCTCCCACCCAAACAGTTCAGAAAGATGGGATCTGCACCTTAACAATTACGCCAGCCCCAACTATCTCCACTGAGATCGCCGAGAAAGCCCAACACTTAGCGCTTTCGATTGCCAGCGAAATCGCACTCGTAGGCGTCATGGCCGTTGAAATGTTTATCAAGGGAGATGAAATATTTATAAATGAGTTAGCGATGCGTCCGCACAATTCCGGACACTGGACTATTGAAGGCTCTCGCACCAGTCAATTTGAACAGCACCTGCGTGCAATCTTGGATTTGCCACTTGGCGATCCAACGATGACCGCGCCTTATGCGGTGATGGGAAATATCTTGGGTGGCGACAAGACCGATATGTATCGCCCATATCTACATCTAATGGCGCGAAATCCAGAGTTAAAGTTCCACCAATATAAGAAAGAAGTTCGTAAGGGGCGCAAGATCGGCCACGTTACCGTGATCGGGGAAAACCTTCTAGAATTAACCGAAGTGGCAGAACATGCACGCGACTATATGAGTGGAGAAATTGATGAGTGATGTAGCAATCATCATGGGATCTGATTCTGACTGGCCAGTTATGGAGAACGCTGCCAAAACTTTAGATACATTTGGAATCATCTATACCGCTGAAGTTCTATCAGCTCATCGCATGCCACTTGAAATGGTTGAGTTTGCACAAAAGGCACAGAGCAATGGTTTTAAAGTAATAATCGCCGGCGCCGGGGGAGCAGCACATCTACCCGGAATGGTTGCATCTCTTACAACTCTGCCGGTAATCGGAGTTCCAATTTCGCTTAAGAACTTAGATGGTATGGATTCGCTACTTTCAATTGTTCAGATGCCAGCAGGAATTCCCGTTGCCACAGTTGGGGTCGATAACGCCAAGAACGCTGGAATACTTGCGGCGCGAATACTTGGGGTATCAGATAGTGCTATCTCAACCAAGGTTGCAGAGGCACTTAAAGAAATAAACTTTGAGGCGAAAGAAAAAGGCGCGAATTTAAACGCCCGGCGCAACCAAAAAACTGGTTTTTAATTAGTCGCTTCGGCCCAGAGCATGTACACGCCAACCTGCTGCGCGCCATTTGTCACGATCAAGAGCATTACGTCCATCAATTAGGAATTTAGATTTTACTAATTGACCAATCACAGTCGGATCTAGCTCTCGATATTCTTTCCACTCGGTTAAATGCAGAATCGCATCTGCTCCCTTAACGCAATCAGAAACCTTTTCGGCATAATCTAAATTCGGGAAGCGCTTACGAGCAGGTTCAATTCCCTTTGGATCATGGACTACGACTGTTGCGCCCGCTGCCTGCAGTTGGGCGGCGATATCGAGCGCCGGGGAGTCGCGCACATCATCGCTATCGGGTTTAAAGGTTGCGCCAAGAACTGCAATTTTATATTGCGTTAGATCTTCAGATAGATCTGCGCGAACAACATCGATTACGCGCTTTCGGGCACGTAAGTTAATGGCATCAATTTCTCGCAAGAACTCCAGTGCTTGATCAGCGCCAAGTTCTTGGGCGCGCGCCATAAATGCACGAATATCTTTCGGTAGACAGCCTCCACCAAAACCAATACCTGCTTGTAGAAAGCGGCTACCGATACGTGGGTCATAGCCAATCGCTTTCGCCAAAACTGTGACGTCACCACCAGCTGCTTCGCAGACTTCAGCCATAGCGTTGATGAAGGAGATTTTTGTAGCAAGGAATGAGTTTGCGGCGACTTTTACCAGCTCTGCAGTTGGCAGGTCAGCGCGAATCCAAGGAGTTCCAAGATCAATAATTGGCTTATAAACCTCTTTTAAAATATTTTCCGCACGGTCATCTACGACTCCGACAACTAAGCGATTTGGAGTCAAGGTATCTTCAACGGCAAATCCTTCGCGTAAGAATTCTGGGTTCCAAGCTAAATCTGCCTGTGGTGCAGATGTTGCGAGCATTTCACGAAGGGCTTGGGCAGTTCCGACAGGAACGGTAGATTTTCCAACAACTAGCGAACCATCTTTTAAGTAAGGTGCAATGGCAGCGACCGAAGACTTTACATAAGTTAAATCTGCAGCTAATCCATCCTTACTTTGTGGAGTTCCAACGCAGATGAAGTGAACATCTGCATCTGCTACCGCTGAGAAATCAGTTGTAAAAGAGAGCCGTCCTGTCTTCATCTCGGCTGCAAGCAGGGTATCTAGACCTGGTTCATAAAAGGGCAGTTCTCCGCGCGAGAGTAGATCGACTTTGCTCTGATCGGTATCTATACCAATTACTTCAAAACCGAGTGAAGACATACAAGCTGCGTGCGTTGCGCCTAAATAACCACAACCAATTACCGAGAGTTTCATAGGGTCAGAGTCTAAGGCACGTTCTATTTAATCGCGCCGCACGGATTTTCGGCGGCGGTGCGAGTCTTGAATTTATCGACTATTACAGGCGTAGC
>CANIAV010000114.1 GCA_947465365.1 Actinomycetota bacterium
AAATATGAAAGAACCATTACAGATGTACGAGCTAAGTTGCTGCGCGCTTCTTCATCTGAAATATCAAGTAGTGGTTTAAATCCCCAGGCCGGTGCCAACATTGCAATCGCTGATTGAATATCTACGCGCACATCACCTGAGTGAACAGGAAGCGGAAATGGTTCAGCATTTGGAAGACCTGGATTAAATAGATCGTCAACGAGCAAACCCCATACATTGCCGAAGGTAACGCGACCTACGAGGTCATCGATATCGACGCCGCGATAGCGCAGCGCACTTCCTTCTTTATCTGGTTCTGCAATTTGTGATTCGAAGGCGATAACGCCTTCCAGGCCGGGTTTGAAATCATCTGACATACTCCAATTCTGCACCTTCCTAGAGGGACTGACCACCACTTTGGGTTGAAGGTGACGCGGATGGAAAAGTGAGGTTCGATACATCTATGAGCGAACTCGACCGTGAAGCCATCCGCGCCATGCGCCGTTCTTACGGCGAGGTCGGGCTTGAGTCATTGCCGGATGATCCCTTCACCGCATTTTCTATCTGGTTAAAAGAAGCATCTGAAAATGCATTTATCGTTGAGGCAAATGCCATGGTGCTTTCAACGCTGGGCGATCACGAACATATTTCAACGCGGACTGTTCTATTAAAAGATATATCTGAAGGTGGCTTTACCTTCTTTACCAATTACTCATCGCGTAAAGCGCAAGCAATTGAGTTAAATTCACAAGTCACACTGTTATTTCCTTGGTATGCGATGGAGCGCCAAGTTTCAATTAGTGGCTTTGCCGAGAAAATTAGTGATGACGAATCTGCCGAATATTTTGCAACGCGCCCTTGGTCTAGCCAGATCGGTGCATGGGCGAGCGCGCAATCGGCGCCACTTGCATCGCGTGAAGAGTTGGAACAACGCTTTGCAGGTGCATCTGAAAAATGGCCAGAAGGTTCTGTCGTTCCAAGGCCACCGCATTGGGGCGGCTACCGCGTTACGCCAATCAGTATTGAATTTTGGCAGGGGCGATATTCGCGATTGCACGATCGCCTGCGCTATGAGCGGTCTAACAGCAGCGCTGAGTGGGAGATCGCTCGCTACTACCCTTAGTCTTAGCCCATGAGCGCAGATATTAAGATCCCCGATAATTTGAAACCACGCGATGGCCGTTTTGGTTGTGGTCCATCGAAGATCCGCCCCGAAGCTTTAGCTTCACTTGCTGCATCTGGATCATCAATTCTCGGAACATCACATCGCCAAAAGCCAGTAAAGAACGTTGTGCACCGCGTGCGCGAAGGACTTAACTCGCTATTTTCACTACCTGAAGGTTACGAAGTTGTACTTGGCAACGGTGGATCTACCGCTTTCTGGGATATCGCAACCTTCGGTTTAATTGAAAACAAATCACAACACTTAGTCTTCGGTGAATTTTCATCAAAGTTTGCATCCGCTGCCAACGAAGCGCCTTTTCTAGGGGAACCAACTGTTATCAAGGCAGAACCTGGTTCTCATCCAGAAGCAATCGCTGAAGCCGGCGTCGATGTCTACGCACTTACCCATAATGAAACTTCTACCGGCGTTGCAATGCCAATTAAGCGCCCGGCTGGCACCGATGGCGCACTTGTTTTAGTTGATGCAACCAGCGCCGCTGGTGGTTTAGAAGTTGATGCTAAAGAATTTGATACTTACTACTTTGCACCGCAGAAATCATTTGCTTCTGACGGTGGGCTTTGGCTGGCACTTATGAGCCCTGCGGCAATTGCCCGCGCTGAGAAAATTAAAGCCGGTGGTCGTTGGGTTCCAGCTTTCTTCGATCTTGGTATCGCAATTGAAAACTCTCGCTTGGATCAGACTTACAACACACCAGCTTTGATGACTTTGATGTTGCTGGCTGATCAAATTGAATGGATGAATTCCAATGGCGGACTTAAATTCGCCGCCGGTCGCAGCGCAGAATCTGCATCTAAGTTGTATTCCTGGGCCGAAAAGACTTCTTACACAACTCCCTTTGTAACAGATCCTGCAATGCGTTCTAAAGTTGTCGGCACTATTAACTTTGATGAGTCAATTGATGCCATGGCAGTTGCCGCCGCGCTACGCGCCAATGGCATCGTAGATACCGAGCCATATCGCAAGTTAGGAAAGAATCAACTGCGCGTGGGAATGTTCCCAGCAATCGATCCAAGTGACATAGATGCCCTGACAGCATCTATCGACTTTGTCGTAGCTGCCCTTTAATCTGCGATGCCAAAAACTTTTCAACGCAACGGACAGTTCTGGCTGCTTGCGCTGCAAGTTGCGACAGTAAATTTCTTCACCGGTGGATTTGGTCCATCCCAGGCTTTATTGCGCGAAGATCAAGGAACTTCACTTGGCGTGGCAGGGCTACACGGAACTGCCATGGGAGTTGCCGCAATTATCGCCGGTGGTCTTAATTCAAAGCTGGTCCATCGCTACGGCCGTTCCAACACAACTTGGATTGGTTTGACGGTATTTTCGATTGGAATCGCCTGCTTTGTCTTTGCTCCCCCAGTGCAATTAACGCTTTTAGCGACTCTCATAGCTGGTTTTGGAATTTCAGTTGTAATTAACAATGTAAATACGGCAGGCTCGCATGCTTTTGCCGAGCGTTCTCACACTGCAGTTGCGCAAATAAACGCTGTTGCAATTGCAGGATTTGTAACCGGCAACTTTATTATCGGAACAACTGCAAATATCGTGCGCGATCAATGGCGCCTTGGACTCTTGATCACAATTCCATTTGCTATGGCGCTATTTATTAAGGGGCGAAAGTACGAGCCTGACTCGCATATTCCAGATGAAAATGGCCCACAACGCGGAAAACTTTCTAAAGGATTCTGGTTTTCATTCACCGGCTTCTTCATCTCAATTAGCGCTGAGTTTGCAACATCTTTCTGGTCGGCATCTCTAATTAGCAACCGAACAAATGCCAGCGCTGCGATCTCGACTCTTGCTGTAATCGCCTTTGGCACTGGCGTTGGTACTGGGCGTTGGTATGCCGGACGCGTGTTAAAGAGATTCCATGCCGATGAACAATTAAAGATCGCACTTTCACTACAATTTATCGCCTTCGGCCTCTTCTGGTCTTCTCATATCTTGGCGCTATGTCTAATTACCTTATTTTTTGTAGGACTTGGGATTTCAGTTCAATTCCCGCTCTTTACTCTTCGCATGGTCGCCTTTAGCGAGGGTCGCCCCGATTTAGCGATCGGCAAGAGTTCTATCGCAGCTGGAATTGCTATCGCTTGTTCGCCTTTGCTGCTTGGCATATTGGGAGATAACTTCGGAATTTCTCGCGCCTACATTATGGTCCCGGTTTTAATTGCACTTGGATTTACTATGGTTTCGTTATCTCCATCAAAGCACCTCGGCGCGAATAATATTTAAAATGAATTACCGCAGCCGCCGCTTAGTTACCGCACTTACCTTAATTGGAATATTAGCGTTGATCATCGTAGGCGGAAGGTAATACGCCTTCCACTGAGATATCTTTCGGCAACTTAACTTTATTGTGAAAGAGCGCCCAGATAGTCAAGCAAGCCCCAAGTGAGATAAGCCCACATAAAGCGATTGTTTGGCGAACGCCAATTATTTCAACTAGCCAACCAATTAGTGGTGAACCAAATGGCGTTCCTCCCATAAAGATAAGTAAGTAAATACCAGATACTCGCCCGCGAATCGCTGGGTCAGAGTTCACTTGAATCAAAGAATTTGCAGTGATCAACATCGTGAGTGCGCTAAGTCCACAAAGTGGTAACCAGAGTGAGTACCAAGTGTAATTCGGTGCAATCGATA
>CANIAV010000115.1 GCA_947465365.1 Actinomycetota bacterium
TCTGCCTCAAAGGGCGCAGTCTGCGGCTAGTTTCACAATTTGAGACTTACATCTCAAACCTTGACTGATATGCCTTCGGCGATGGAGAATAAGCCCATGCAAAAGAAGCTCGCGCTCATCTCGTCATCTGTAATTGTGGTGGTGATTCGATAGCGCGTGCCTTTTTAAAGCACGCGCCCTCAGATACCTGAGGGTTTTTTTATTTCAGAAATAAAGAGCAAGAACCGATAGCAAGGAAAGGAGTAAGAAGATGGCACACGTACCAACTGCCAACGGCACCGCAATGACTGGAGCAACTTCATTGGTCAAAAGCCTAGAAGCTGCCAATGTAGATGTGATGTTCGGAATTCCAGGCGGCGCAATTCTTCCTGCTTACGATCCGATCTATGACTCAACTATTCGCCACATCTTGGTTCGCCACGAACAAGGCGCAGGCCATGCAGCAACTGGTTATGCCCAAGTCACTGGACGCGCCGGAGTTTGTATCGCAACCTCTGGACCAGGTGCCACCAACTTAGTTACACCGCTTGCTGATGCGGCGATGGATTCTGTTCCAATGGTTGCAATTACTGGACAAGTTCCATCAGTTGCAATTGGTACCGATGCATTTCAGGAAGCCGATATTCGCGGCATCACTATGCCATTTACTAAACATAATTTTCTAGTAACAAATCCAGATGAGATCCCACGCGTAATCGCTGAGGCATTTCATATTGCAACATCTGGTCGTCCAGGTCCAGTCTTGGTTGATATCGCCAAAGATGCTCTGCAAAAGCAGACTTCTTATAACTGGCCAACTTCAATAAATCTGCCAGGTTATAAGCCACAGATTCAACCGAACCAAGAAGCGATCAACGATGCGGCAGCGCTAATTGCTCAATCTGCTAAACCGATCTTCTATGTTGGCGGCGGTGTAATAAAGGCTAACGCTGCGCGCGAACTACTAGAACTTGCCCAATTACTTGGCGCTCCTGTTGTTACAACATTGATGGCGCGCGGAGCATTTCCGGATTCACATCCCTTGCATCTTGGAATGCCTGGCATGCACGGAACAGTCGCTGCAGTAACTGGCTTACAAAAGGCCGATCTACTTATTACTTTAGGCGCACGTTTCGACGATCGCGTTACAGGCAAGCTTTCTACATTCGCACAGAACGCCAAGGTAATTCACGCAGATATTGATCCTGCCGAAATCGGCAAGAATCGTTACGCCGATGTTGCAGTAATTGGCGATGTTCGCGAAACCATTAAGGCTTTAATTCCTGCACTTACCGCAGCCCTTGCTAAGGGACGTGCCGATATTTCTCCTTGGCTTGCCAGTGTGAATAAATTAAAGGCAACTTATCCATTGGGTTATGACACACCAGCCGATGGTGCGCTCTCACCACAATTAGTAATCGAACGCCTCGGCAAAATATGTGGTCCTGACACAATCTTTGCAGCAGGCGTTGGTCAGCATCAGATGTGGGCTTCACAATTTATTAGTTATGAAAAGCCACGCACCTGGCTTAACTCAGGTGGCGCCGGCACTATGGGATATGCAGTACCTGCAGCCATGGGAGCAAAAGTTGGCGCACCAGATACAACTGTTTGGGCAATTGATGGTGATGGTTGTTTCCAAATGACCAATCAAGAGTTAGTCACTTGTGCGCTAAATAATATTCCAATCAAAGTTGCGATCATCAATAATGAAAGCCTAGGAATGGTTCGCCAGTGGCAGACCTTGTTCTATGACAGCCGTTATTCAAATACCAGCCTTGATTCAAAGCGCGTACCAAACTTCCCAATGTTGGCAGAAGCCATGGGTTGCGTTGGCCTTTCTTGCGAGAGCCCAGCAGATGTTGATGCGACTATCGAAAAAGCGATGTCGATTAATAATCAACCAGTTGTTGTTGATTTCCGAGTCCATCGTGATGCGATGGTCTGGCCGATGGTCGCTGCAGGTACATCTAACGATGAGATCATGATCGCTCGCGCAACTGCGCCTGACTGGGATTCACAGGAGCTCTAATGACAATCCATAAATTAGAAGTTCTCGTTGAAAACGAACCAGGCGTTCTAGCCCGTGTTGCTGGCTTATTTGCCCGCCGCACCTACAACATCGATTCTTTAGTTGTCGGACCAACCGAAAACTCAAAGATTTCCAAGATGATTATCGGAGTAAGCGTCGAAGGACATTCGCTCGAGCAAGTTATCGCCCAGTTAGATAAGTTAATAAATGTGATCAGTATCGAAGAGATTCTCGACGGTGCGATCAGTAATACCAAGCACGATACCCAACCCGATTACCAGAACTAAAGGAGAAATACCGTGGCAACGATGTATCACGAAGAGGATGCAGATCTATCAATCATCCAAGGTCGCAAGGTCGCGATCATCGGTTACGGCTCACAAGGCCATGCGCACGCACTTAACTTGCGTGACTCAGGAGTTGACGTTCGCGTCGGGCTTAAAGAGGGATCAGCTTCCCGCGCCAAGGCAGAAGCCGAAGGCTTGCGCGTTGTAACAGTTGCCGAAGCGGTTAAAGAAGCAACGGTCATCATGATCTTGGTACCTGATCACTTACAGCGCCACGTATACACAGATTCAATTTTGCCTAACCTAAAAGATGGCGATGCCTTGTTCTTCGGTCATGGTTTCAATATCCGCTTTGGTTATATCAAGCCTGGAACAAATGTTGATGTTTGTATGGTTGCACCAAAGGGTCCAGGACACTTGGTTCGTCGCGAATACGCAGGCGGTCGTGGCGTTCCTGTAATCGTTGCAGTTGAGCAAGATTCAACTGGCAACGCATGGCCACTAACACTTTCTTATGCCAAGGCGATCGGTGGACTTCGCGCCGGCGGCATCTTGACTACATTTACGGAAGAGACTGAAACTGATCTCTTTGGTGAGCAATCAGTTCTTTGTGGTGGCGCATCACAAATAGTTATGTATGGATTCGAAGTTCTGACTGAAGCTGGTTACCAGCCAGAAGTTGCTTACTTTGAATGTCTACACGAGCTAAAACTTATTGTTGACTTGATGTTTGAAGGCGGAATCGCCAAGCAGCGCTGGTCAGTATCTGACACCGCTGAATACGGTGATTATGTTTCAGGTCCACGCGTTATCGATCCACGCGTTAAAGAGAATATGAAGGCAGTTCTTGCCGACATCCAATCTGGCGCATTCGCTAAGCGTTTTATCGATGATCAAGATGCAGGCGCACCAGAGTTCAAGGCGCTACGCGCTAAAGGTGAAGTACATCCAATTGAGGCAGTAGGCCGCGAACTTCGCAAGATGTTTAGCTGGATCAAGAGCTCAAATAAGGATGATTACCGAGAAGGCAGCGCATCACGTGGGTAAACCTGTTGTATTGATTGCTGAAGAGTTAAGTCCGGCAACGCTTGAGGCGTTGGGTCCGGATTTTGAAGTACGCAACTGCGATGGTGCAAACCGCGCGGAGCTACTTGCCGCTCTTGGAAAAGGCGTAGATGCAGTACTAATTCGTTCTGCAACAAAGATGGATGCCGAAGCAATCGCTGCAGCAAAAGGTTTAAAAGTAATCGCACGTGCCGGTGTTGGTTTAGATAACGTCGATATTCCAGCAGCTACAACTGCTGGTGTCATGGTCGTTAACGCACCAACCTCAAATATCGTCTCAGCGGCAGAACTTGCGATCTCGTTATTGCTGGCATCTGCTCGCTTTATCTCACCTGCTCATGCGGCACTTCGCAATGGAAAGTGGGCACGCTCTAAATACACCGGTGCCGAACTCTTTGAAAAGACTTTAGGCATCGTTGGCTTTGGTCGCATCGGACA
>CANIAV010000116.1 GCA_947465365.1 Actinomycetota bacterium
CAATGTGCTGCAAGAAATTCTGGGCGATACCTATGGGTTAATTGTTTATCAAGAACAGGTAATGGCGATTGCACAAAAGGTTGCGGGCTTCTCACTTGGCCGCGCAGATTTATTACGTAAGGCGATGGGTAAGAAGAATAAAGAGATCCTTGATAAGGAGTATGTGCCTTTTGAAGCGGGCATGAAAGCAAACGGTTTCTCAACTGCTGCCATCAAACGACTATGGGATGTTCTGATTCCATTCTCGGATTACGCTTTTAACCGCGCGCATAGCGCCGGATATGGAGTTGTCTCATTCTGGACGGCATATCTAAAGGCGAACTACCCAACTGAATATATGGCAGCGCTCTTGACTAGCGTGCGCGATGATAAAGATAAATCTGCGCTCTATCTTTCAGAATGTCGCCGCATGGGAATTAAGGTTCTGCCACCTGATGTAAATGAATCTAATGCCGAGTACACACCTCGCGGCAAAGATATTCGCTTCGGGTTAGCTGCAATCCGAAATGTTGGTGAAGGTGTTGTGGCATCCATCAAATCGGCGCGCACAACAAAAGGCGCTTTTACCTCATTCGGAGATTTCTTAGCCAAGGTTGATGCCCAAGTTTGCAATAAGAAGACTATTGAATCGCTGATCAAAGGTGGCGCCTTCGATTCGCTTGAACATCCGCGCAAGGGACTCATGACGGTGCACCTTGAAGCTATTGATTCGGTTATCGAGACCAAGCGGGCAGAAGCAATAGGCCAATTCGATCTATTCGGTGGCGAGTCAATGACCCAAGTTGCAGGTTTAGATATCGAGATCCCAAACTTTGAATGGGATAAGTCAACGCTTCTGACATTTGAACGCGAAATGCTCGGACTGTATGTATCTGATCATCCGTTGCTCGGCGTTGAACATATCTTGCGCTCGAACACGGATATGTCCATTAGCGCACTTCTTGCAGATGAGAGCACACCCGATGGCATGGTTACGTTGGGCGGGTTAATTACTGGTGTTCAAAGAAAAGTTTCGCGCCAAGGATCCTCTTGGGCGATCGTAACTTTGGAAGATCTGGAAGGCGCAATTGAAGTCTTATTCTTTGCTAACACTTATAACCAATATGCCTTAACTCTTATTGAAGATCGCGTTGTGACGGTGCGCGGACGATTTGAACGTCGCGATGATGCAGCGCGCTTTACCGCGATGGAGATGAAATCGCTAGATATATCTACCGGACCAGTTGGTCCGCTTTTAATCTCACTTCCAATTTCGCAATGCACACCACCGATCGTCGATCGCATGAAAGAAATTTTACGATCACATCCTGGAAAGCGCGAAGTTCATATGCAGATTGATGATCAAGGAGTTTTGACAACTATGAAGATTGACGCTTTAGTCACGGCGTCTCCAAGTTTGAGCGCTGATTTGAAATCAATTCTCGGGCCAGATTGCTTAGTCCGCATCTAATTTAAGCCTTACAAATTAAGGCGCGGGCGCAATATCCCAACCGTTAGACTTAAGCCATGATTCGCACGCTCGATCTCCGTGGCCAAGTCTTAAGTAAGGCCGGCTACCAGCGCGCCATCCCGCGGGCAACTTTAGATATCGCAACTGCCATGCTCGCCGTAGAACCAATTTTGGAGCGAGTTAAAAACGGTGATGAAGCCGAACTCATAAAGCTGGCCACAGAATTCGATGGTATAACTCCTAAATCAATTCGCGTCGCTCAAAGTGATCTAGCTAGCGCGCTAGCTGGTTTAGATCCAGCAGTGCGTAGCGCGCTAGAACTTTCGATAGTTCGGATTCGTAAAGTTCACGAAGATCAGAAACGTTCGGAAAAAATTACAAAAGTTGTAGATGGTGGAATCGTTACCGAACGTTGGATCCCAGTTGATCGCGTTGGACTTTATGTTCCGGGTGGTCGCGCGGTATATCCAAGTAGCGTTTTAATGAATGTAATTCCGGCACAGATCGCACAGGTTCCAAGTATCGCTGTTGCATCTCCACCTCAGAAAGAGTTTGGTGGCTTGCCGCACCCGACGATTCTTGCGGCGTGTGCACTGCTTGGCATTACTGAGGTCTATGCCATTGGTGGCGCACAGGCAATTGCGCTCTTTGCTTATGGAATGGATGGGCTAAGCGAGAAATGCGATTTGGTCACAGGACCTGGAAATATTTATGTTGCAGCAGCTAAGCGCGCACTGCGCGGTGTGATTGGTATTGACTCAGAAGCTGGACCAACTGAGATTGCGATCTTGGCTGATGATAGCGCGATTGCCGCTGATGTAGCAGCAGATCTCATTAGCCAAGCCGAACACGATGTGATTGCCGCAGCTGTTTTAGTAACGACTTCACTAGAACTAGCAGTAGCCGTTGAAAAAGAGTTAGAAAAGCGCGTTGCCGCAACTAAACACAGTGCGCGTATTAAAGAGGCGCTTTCAGGAATTCAATCAGCAATTGTCTTAGTCGATTCAGTTGCCCAAGGTTTAGATGTAGTAAACGCCTATGCTGCAGAGCACCTAGAAATTCAAACGGTTAATGCTGCAGCTGATGCGCTCAAGATCCGTAATGCAGGTGCAGTCTTTATCGGTCGCTTCTCACCAGTCTCACTCGGTGACTACTCGGCAGGATCCAATCACGTATTACCTACCGGGGGATGCGCCTGCCACAGCAGCGGGCTCTCCGTACAAACTTTCTTACGCGGACTTCACTACATCGAATATTCCAAGCAAGCATTTATTGACATCGTGCCAACAGTTATCACTCTGGCAAATTCGGAAGATTTACCGGCGCACGGTGAAGCGATGTCTGCGCGGCTGGAGAATCTATGAGTTCGAAAGATTGGCCAAACTGGCTTCCGCTGCGCCAAGATTTAAGAGAGCTTTCTCCATATGGTGCGCCCCAGGTTCCAGCTGCGGCAACTTTAAATACGAACGAGAATCCATATGCGCCATCTGCTGAATTGGCAAAGGCGATCGCTGATCGCATCTATCAGGTAGCGCTCAATTTAAATCGCTATCCCGATCGCGATGCGCAAACGCTACGTACAGGTTTAGCTAACTTTATTAATAACTTATCAGCTACAAATTTTGGAGCAGAACAGATCTGGGCTGCCAATGGCAGCAACGAGATAATCCAATCTCTCTTTATGGCATTTGGTGATCGTCCTGCACTTGGATTTACACCGTCTTATTCAATGCACCCGCTAATTGCCAAAGTAATTGGCGTTAATTGGCAAGACGGGGGACGTCGCGCCGATTTCTCGCTAGATCTAGTTAAAGCGCTGAATGAAATCACGACTGTAAAGCCAGCGTTAACCTTTATTACGACCCCAAATAATCCAACTGGCACAACAGTCACATTGGATGAAATTTCGCAATTAGCGCAAGCAGCTGCACAGGTAAATGGGCTTTTGATCGTCGATGAGGCTTACGCTGAATTCTCTGATCTGCCATCTGCAGTGACGCTAATTAACGAATATCCAAATTTGGTGGTAATTCGCACGATGAGTAAAGCATTCGCCTTCGCCGGTGCGCGCTTGGGTTATCTAATCGCAAACCAAAAGTTGGTCAGCGCAATGTTCTTAGTTCGCCTCCCATATCACTTGAGTTCGCTAACCCAGGCGGCAGCTGAGGTAGCACTTGAATTTCAAGGCGAGCTCTTAGGTAGCGTCTCAACTCTTATCAACTCTCGTAAATCAGTTATTTCAGAATTGGAGAAGATGGGGTTGCAAGTCGTGCCTAGCCAAGCCAACTTCATCTTATTTAC
>CANIAV010000117.1 GCA_947465365.1 Actinomycetota bacterium
AGATTTCCGTTCACGTTCTGTTGCAATTAAGGAAGAGCGCTCACACCAAGTTAAAGAGCACCTCTGGGTTCTCTGGACAGATTATTTCAAGGCCCCACACTTTGAGGCATACCCACAACTTCACTCACTCTTTAACGATGCGACTAAGTTAGCTGGTGCTGCAGGCACAAAGGGAACTCAAGATGTAGCAGTTGCAGATAAGTTGATCGCTAAGATCGATGAGATTGCAGAAATCTTTTGGGCCACCAAAAAAGCCTAAATGAATGGCTTAATTCTCTGAAGTTTTAAGTAACGATTGAGCGGCGGTTCGCGCGAGGAAAGATACTCGCTCGACCGTCGTTTTTTCTATTCTGGCAAAAGCGATATGGCGTTCGCCATCATAAACATCGCATTCAAAGATCATGGTGCGATCGACAACTTCAATGCAGCGCGCAGTCGCGCGAACTTCAGTTCCGATTCCAACAGAATCGATCAGCGAGATATCGAATTTATCTACGATCGTTGTCTCACCGTTTTCAAGTAATTCAACGAGGGCTGCAACACATGCGCTCTCCATCACGCTCATAAAGTGTCCGGGCGCCAAGATTGGTAGATCAGAAATTCCCATTGCTAAACAGGTATCGCCGGGGCGAACGGTCATCACCGAAAATCCAACTGCTCCAATAATCTCTTCAGCTGTCTTCATATCTAACGCTTACTCTTCTTCGTCGACAAAGTGCTGCACATGCGTCTGCTCAATCTGAATCTCGCGATGTTCTACATTGCCAAACTCATCGATTTCGATTGAAATCTCGGTCATACTGAATTGAGTCACCACTTCGGTAACGCCAGCGCCACTTGCTTGGCGCAGTAACTCTTCATGGATACTGCGATGTAGATCTTCGGGGGCTTTCTCATCGCAGGTGCGACGTAGAACATCTTGCAACAAGGTATGCATCGCTTGCTCGTGCGCAACTTCTGCTTGACAGGCCAGACAAGTATCTAAGTGAGTTGCAATCGCTTGTGGGTTGCGCGCTTCATCGATGGCACCTTCGATGATAAATACAACGGAGGAGAGGACTTCAACGCATGGAATCTCTTCGATATGGCTCATGACTTCTCCCCCCGGGGTTCAGTCGTATAACCAAGTTCTTTGGCGTAATCGGCTAACTTCTCACGTAATAATTTGCGTCCACGATGTAGGCGCGACATAACTGTGCCGGCTGGAACATCGACGATGCCTGCGATCTCTTTATAAGAAAATCCTTCTACATCGGCTAAGTAAACGGCGATACGAAATTCTTCAGGTATCTCCTGCAGGGCGCGTTTAATATCACTGTCGGGCAAGTTTTCAAGTGCTTCGGCTTCGGCAGATTTACCGAGATCGCTGGTGTGTGATTGTGCTTCTGCAAGCTGCCAATCTTCTAGTTCGCCAGATGCTAACTGCGGGCGGCGTTGATCTTTGCGATAAGTATTAATAAAAGTTGTGGTTAGCACGCGATATAACCAGGCGCGCAGGTTTGTGCCTTCTTCAAATTGGTGGAATGAGTTAAAGGCTTTTAAATAAGTATCTTGTACCAAGTCACGCGCATCTTCTGAATTCTTGGTATATCGCAGCGCTGCTGCATATAACTGGTCCATAAACACAAGGGCATCGCGCTCGAACCGATCGTTGCGATCGGTAGCGCTCTCTAGGACCAAATCTTTCGATGCCATCTCTTAAACACTATCTCAAAGGGCTCAGAAACGCCCACTTAAAGGTGTCAAAAGAGCGTTTGTGCTTCGCCGAGTTCTATCGCTTCGATCAACTCCGCGCCGTTATTGGCGACGAGATTTACTTTCGAAGCGACCGGGCGGGTAACTAAACCTGCGGCCGGATTTGGAATATCCATAAGTGGAATTAAAGTTTCGATTTCGCGATTTTTTGGATCGAGCCAAATATCCCAACGATCTTCTGGCATAAATACTGGCATGCGGCTATGAATCGTTGCTAACTCACCGACTGCTTCGCGGGTAATGATTGCAGCGCTTTGAATTTCGGCGCCGCTTTCACTCTTCCAAGTGCTCCAAATTCCAGCGATCGAAAGTGATTTGCCTTCATCTTGCGAGCAGATATAGAAAGGTTGTTTAGGCGGATATTTTCCCAGCGATGTCGCCCATTCGTAATATCCGGTTGCTGGAATTAAACAACGAGTTGTTCTAAAAGCTTGGCGAAAAGTTGGCTTCTCATGGATTGATTCACTTCGCGCATTTATCGCATGAGATTGCGAATTACGCGCCTCGGT
This sequence comes from Actinomycetota bacterium, assembly GCA_947465365.1. GTDB lineage: Bacteria > Actinomycetota > Actinomycetes > Nanopelagicales > Nanopelagicaceae > Planktophila. The sequence continues at coordinate 2,265 of CANIAV010000117.1, forward strand.
GAAGTTCTTCTGCCACGGAGCGATCAACCCCCACGATGCCGAATCTAGAATGCGTCCACTTTGGTTATCGCGAATTATGTAGATCTCATTTGTGGGAGCAATATTCCAATTAAGTGGCAGCGATTTATCAACGAGTGAACTATCGAGATCAAACCTTTCGATGATCTCGTCCATCCCCTGCGCCTGGGCATAACGACCGCACATAGGTAGAGAGTAGACTGCCGCTTATGCTCTGGCCCGCTCCATTTCGTGGACGCAACTCTGTCAGCGCGCGAGTAGTAATTCCGGGATCAAAATCGGTCACCAATCGCGCGCTAATTTTGGCTGCCCAGGCGCAAACTCCTTCGATTTTAAAACGTCCTCTTATCTCGCGCGATACCGAGCTAATGGTGGCTGGCCTTAAAGCGATGGGCGTTGGAATTTCAGATATCCAAATCGATGGCGATCTCGCTTGGCAAGTAACGCCTGCAAAGTTACAAGGGCCAGCAAAAGTCGATGTCGGTAACGCCGGAACTGTGATGCGCTTTTTACCACCGTTATCTGCGCTGGCCGATGGTGATATCTCATTTGATGGCGATCCGCGTTCTTACGAGCGCCCACTTGCCCCGGTTATTGCAGCCCTGGAAGAACTTGGTATCGAAATCGAACACGGTGGTCGATATTCGCTGCCTCTCGTTGTTAAAGCTAAAGGCGCAATTCCAGGTGGTGCGCTAACAATTGATGCCAGCGCATCTAGCCAATTTTTATCAGCGCTACTTTTAATTGGACCAAGTACTAAAAATGGAATTGCGGCAACACATAAAGGTGGCGCACTTCCATCGATGCCACATATCGATATGACAGTTCAGATGTTGCGTGACTTTGGTGCGCAGGTAAGTGTAGATAAAGCTGCGCAAAGCTGGAGCGTTGCATCTAGTGGATTAAATGGTGTGGACCTGGTCATTGAGCCAGATCTTTCTAATGCTGCGCCATTTTTATCAATTGCGATGGTCTGTGGTGGTTCAATCACAATCGCTGATTGGCCAAAGGAAACCACCCAACCTGGCGATCAATTGCGCGAAATACTTACCCAAATGGGCGCGCAGGTTTCATTTAGCGCAGATGGCTTAACGATTACTGGTGGTGAAAGTATTCACGGAATCGATATTGATCTACATGATGTCGGTGAGTTAACTCCTGCAATTGCCGCTCTTGCTGCCCTTGCCGATTCACCATCGCATCTACGCGGTATCGGCCATTTACGTTTACACGAGACCGATCGTTTAGCCGCTCTTACCCGTGAAATTAACTCACTTGGTGGCAACGTTGCAGAAGATGAAACTTCGCTACGTATTACACCAGCCGGTAATTTTGGCGCAGGTTTGCACGGTGGAACTTTCCATACTTACGATGATCATCGTTTAGCTACCGCAGGTGCAGTAATCGGATTAGTTGTTCCGGGCGTTGAGAT
>CANIAV010000118.1 GCA_947465365.1 Actinomycetota bacterium
AGCCTTAAACCCCGTAATTTGAGTGCAGTTCACTTTGTAATCGATGATCGCCGCGCGGAAGAGATTAGAACTGCTTGGGCGGCTTCAGATGCGCTAGATGATGTGACACTTGAACTTATTGATTGCCCTGATCGCCGATTAGCTAATGCCGCTGTTGATTATGCAATTCGTATGACCGAAAAAAGTGATGTCGAATTAACTCTGCTGCTTCCACGTCGCGCTTACTCTGGTTTCTTGGGACGCCTTTTGCATGATCAGACTGCGGAAGAAATTGCAGCCCCTATCTCGCAATTACAACGTGTTGTCGCGACGATCGTTCCATTTGACGTCGATCGCATTACCTCCGGATCACAACTGACTATTCATCCGCAACCAAAAGCTAAAGCTTCATCGACAGCTAAGGCGGCAGAATTTAAGAAGGTTGCAGAGGTAATCAAGCCAGTCGAGCCAATTAGCCATTACGCCGAAGACCTAACTCCAATCGGTGAAATTACTTGGCGTATGCGCGCACAGGTTCAAGGACAAGTCACGGCAATTAAGAGCGCCGCTAAGGGATCAGCTCCACTTCTACAGGTTGAAGTTTGGGATCAAACCGGGGGCGTGACTCTGCACTTCTTGGGCCGCCGTGAAATCGCTGGCCTGGAAGTAGGAGCACAAATTCGTGCAGAAGGAATGGTTGGCGAAGAAGAAGGCGTCTTAACAATTTTAAATCCTTCTTACCAACTGCTCGTCTAAATCAGCGCTGTCCTTCAAAGAATTGCGTTAATAGCTTCGCGCACTCTGTTTCGCGTATGCCAGATGTCACGTTGATTTTATACAGCGCTCGGGGATCTCTAATAACATCCCAAACTGAGCCAACTGCGCCCGCTTTTTCATCCCAAGCGCCGAAGATTAAATTTGAAATTCGGGATTGGGCGATAGCACCGGCACACATTGCGCATGGCTCTAAAGTTACGACCAAGGTGCAGCTATCTAGTCGTGAATTTTGTAGATAACTCGTTGCGTTACGAATCGCAACTATTTCGGCGTGTGCGGTTGGATCGTTATTAGCTTCGCGTTCGTTTGCACCGCTGCCAATTAATTCGCCATCGCTATTTACAATGATTGCACCTACTGGAACATCACCGGTTGCAATTGCCTTTTCGGCTAACGCAATCGCCTTGTCCATTAGCGATTCTGGACTTTGAATAGAAATTCTTATAGCTCCAATAGCTCAGCAAATTGTTCAGCAAATCCCAGACGGCTTGCGATCGCCTCTAATTGTTCATCTGGAAAAAGTTCGGCGTCATCACAGAGAGTTGAAAGTTCCATTTGATTTATTCCCAGGTCAGCCAAAATATCTAAGTGCCCAACTGGTAACGGTTCCTCGTCTTCTTCTGGAGAATCTAAATCACAAAGTTCTAATAAATCAGCTGCAACTTCATAATCCATTGCACAAGTTACATCGCTCAGAAACATGCTGATATGTGATCCTAAAACGCGAATCACCATAAAGAATTCTTCATCGATTGCCAAGAGCGCAATCGCACCACCATTGGTTTGTTGTGACTTTAAGCGATCAATAATGTGTGGCAAATCATGTGCATCAGGTAAGAGCGCCAAATTCCAACGGCCATCCTCGTGCCATGCGGCAACTGCGATATCTACCTCGTTCACCATTGCATCCGTCACATCGGACATATTCCCACTCATTGGACGAGATAGAAAGCCCTGTAAGGTAGGAGCCATGAAAGTTCATGTCGCCAACCACCCGCTGATTACCCATAAATTGACCGTTCTGCGAGATGAAGAAACCGACTCCCCAACATTTCGCCACCTTGTTGAAGAACTTGTAACTTTGCTCGCCTACGAAGCAACCCGCGATGTGCGTACTGAAAAAGTTTCGATTAAGACTCCGGTGACTACAACGGTCGGGCTAAAACTCTCTGATCCACGTCCAGTTGTTGTTCCAATCTTGCGTGCCGGACTTGGAATGTTGGAGGGCATGACTCGATTGATCCCAACGGCTGAAGTTGGTTTCCTCGGAATGGTCCGCGATGAGAAGACACTTAAAGCAAGTACTTATGCTAATCGATTGCCAGAAAATTTAGCGGGGCGTCAATGTTTTGTCCTTGACCCAATGTTGGCAACTGGCGGCACATTGGTTGCAGCAATTAACTTTTTAATCGAACGCGGCGCCGATGACATCACCGCAATTTGCATTCTCGCAGCTCCTGAAGGAATTAAAGTTTTAGAAGATGCATTTGCAAATTCAGGTGTGCCTATCAAACTTGTAACTGGCGCCTTGGATGAAAAACTAAACGAACATGGCTACATCGTTCCCGGACTAGGCGATGCAGGCGATCGTTTATACGGTGTTGTTTAAGTGGCCTCAACTTCTCCAGGCTACGGAATAACTATTCGTGTTGAAGGCGCACCAGAACTTCAGCCAGTTGCATTAATCACTTCTGTAATTACAGGTGCGGGTGCGACGATAACTGCGCTCGATGTAGTTGAATCTCTCTTGGAAAAAGTTGTAATCGACGTAACTTGCGACACTTTAGATGCCGATCATGCGCAAGAGATTAATGCCGCATTAACTGCACATGCTGGCCTGACTGTTCGAAAAGTAAGTGATCGTACTTTCTTATTGCACCTGGGCGGCAAATTAGAAGTTCAATCAAAAGTTCCTTTAAAGACAAGAGATGATCTCTCTCGCGCCTATACGCCAGGTGTAGCCCGCATCTGTCAGGCCATTGTTGAAGATCCATCTGATGTGCGGCGCCTAACTATGAAGCGCAATACCGTTGCTGTTGTTACAGATGGCTCTGCAGTACTTGGCTTAGGAAATATCGGTCCCGCTGCGGCGCTTCCAGTTATGGAAGGTAAAGCTGCGCTCTTCAAACGATTTGCTGATGTCGATGCCTGGCCAGTTTGTTTAGATACCCAAGATGTTGATGAAATTGTCCGCACTGTGCAATTAATAGCACCCGTTTATGGCGGTATTAACTTAGAAGATATATCAGCACCTCGCTGCTTTGAAATTGAAGAACGTTTACGCGAATTATTGGATATTCCCGTATTTCATGATGATCAACATGGCACTGCAATTGTTGTGTTGGCAGCTTTAACTAACTCGCTTAAATTAGTAAATAAAAAGATGGGCGAGATAACTATCGTCATGAGCGGCGCAGGCGCTGCTGGAACTGCAATCTCTAGACTCTTAACTAAGAGTGGAGCAGAAAAAATTGTCGCTTTCGATATCGATGGTTGTGTAACTCCAGGATTTAAGGGAACTATCTCTGATGCCATGAAGGGCGCAGATGTTTTCATCGGAGTAAGTGCCCCAAATGTCTTAAAGGAGAGCGATGTCGCATCTATGGCAAAGGGTTCCATTGTCTTTGCGTTAGCTAACCCAGATCCAGAGATCGATCCGGTAATTGCCCGTAAATATGCCACTGTTGTTGCAACCGGTCGCAGCGATCAACCAAATCAAATTAATAATGTGTTGGCCTTCCCCGGAATCTTTCGCGGGCTGTTAGATGCCAACGCTCATAAAATCACCGATGAACTATTAATTGCTGCTGCAGAGGCGATCGCATCTTGCGTCTCTTCCTCGCAATTAAATGCTTCATTTATCGTCCCAAGCGTCTTTGACTCTCAAGTTGTTTCAAAGGTCGCTGCAGCGGTAAAAAAGAGCGTTTAAATGGAGCTCGCTG
>CANIAV010000119.1 GCA_947465365.1 Actinomycetota bacterium
GTGTGTAACAAGGTTAAATCCTTCATAAAGAGCCCAGCAGATTTAGCGATATTTTCCGCGTTCAGGGCTACAGAATTGCGTGAATAAACGTTGCCGATAGTGCGCAGTAGCGCCATCATTGAAGTTGGTGTTGCGATAGTGACATTTACCTTAAAGGCATTTTCGAGGAATAAAGGATCAACGCGTAGGGCTTCGGTTAGCAAAGATTCAAAGGGAACGAAGAGAATTACAAAATCTGGAGAATCTTGAGATTCGTGATAGCCGCGCTTAGATAAGGCAATTACGTGGTTGGCAAGATCTTTCTTATGTTCGATAAATAAACGCTCACGCTCTTGTGGGTCTTCAACTTCGTGGGCTTCGATAAAGCGATCAAAGGGAAATTTAGAGTCGATAAATAATTTAGTACCACCTGGCATGCGCACAGTGATATCGGGAATACCTGATGAATCAGCATCGGTAGTAGAACGTTGTGCGGTGTATTCAATATCTTTATGCAGTCCGGCATCTTGCAGCATTAGCTCGAGTTGTGCTTCACCAAATTTTCCGCGAGTTTGTGAATTAGAGAGCGCACCAGCAATTGCTTTGGTTTGCGCAACAAGTGATTCGTTATGTGTAGACATCGCGCGCACTTGGGTGCGGATATCAGATTCAGCTTCAATGCGACGGCGATCAGCATCGGCAGATTCTTTCTGCAACTTTTCCATCGCGCCCTTCATCGCTTCTAGTTCAGCGGCAAGTTTGGAACCAGCCATTGCGTTATCGCGTTCTGATTTATATAAATCGCGTTCGGCGCGCGCTGTTGCAAGATCGGCAGTAGATGCGCCATCGCTAGTTTTGCTACGACCTGCGATTAAATACCCGAGGGCGAGCCCGATTAAGAGCCCGATGGCGAGTGTAAGAATGGCCACTACTGTGCTTGACATGGGCCTATCGTGGCAGGAAGCACCGACAATCACGCGTAGGCTCTGCTTCCTATGAGCCTCTCAATTGGAATCGTCGGTCTGCCCAACGTCGGAAAGTCGACCCTTTTTAATGCGCTCACCAAAAATAACGTTCTGGCCGCTAACTATCCCTTTGCAACGATCGAGCCCAATGTCGGCGTAGTCGGAGTACCGGATGAGCGCCTGGCAAAACTGGCCACCATCTTCTCTTCCGAAAAACTACTTCCTGCCGCTCTATCTTTTGTAGATATCGCAGGAATAGTGAAAGGTGCATCAGAAGGTGCGGGCCTGGGAAATAAATTCCTGGCAAATATCCGCGAGACCGATGCGATCTGCCAAGTAATTCGCGTCTTCACTGATGGCGATGTTGTGCACGTGGATGGCCGCATCGATCCCAGCAGCGATATGGAGACTATTAATACCGAACTCGCGCTCGCTGATTTACAAACTATTGAAAAGGCGCTGCCGCGACTTGAGAAAGAAGCTCGCACCAATAAAGAGATTGCACCGGTTGTGGAAGCAGTCAAGAAAGCCGAAGCGCAACTGCAAAGCGGCAAGCCACTTTCCTCATCTGGCTTAGATCTTGAACTCTTGCACGATCTGCACTTATTAACTGCTAAGCCATTCTTATATGTCTTTAACGTTGATGCCGCCGAGCTAAACGATGGCGAACTTCGCAAGAAGTTAAGTGATCTAGTTGCACCAGCCGAAGCAATTTTCCTTGATGCCAAGACTGAAGCAGAGCTTGCCGAATTAAGCGATGAAGATGCCCTTGAACTCTTGCAATCAATCGGCATGAAAGAGCCGGGTCTTGCAACGTTGGCCCGCGTTGGTTTTAGCGTGCTTGGTCTGCAGACTTATTTAACGGCAGGTCCCAAAGAAGCTCGCGCTTGGACAATTCATAAAGGTGACACAGCGCCAATGGCTGCCGGTGTTATCCATACCGATTTCCAAAAAGGTTTCATTAAGGCAGAAATTGTTGGATTCAACGATTTAATGGAATGCGGATCAATGGCAGAAGCCAAAGCTAAAGGCAAGGTACGTATGGAAGGTAAAGAGTACGTAATGGCCGATGGCGATGTTGTGGAGTTTAGATTTAACGTCTAAGCGCCGGTGTAGTGCTTTGCAACTTCACCAAGTGATTTATCAATAATCTCAAGTCCCAATTTGGCATCTGCTTCTGTGATGTTGCACGGTGGGCACAAGTGAATGCGATTGAAGTTATTAAATGGCATCAAGCCATTCTTACGACAAGCAGCCACTAGCTCGTTCATCGCCGGACTTGATCCACCATATGGAGCAAGCGGTGCACGCGTTGCGCGATCGGTAACTAAATCAACGCCCCAGAAAACACCGACGCCGCGAATATCGCCAATTAACTTATGTTTCTTAGCAAGTTCTTGAAGTCCTGGCCCCAAAATCTTTTCCCCGATGGAAGCTGCGTTTTCAACCATCTTCTCTTCCTTCATAACTTCAATAGTTGCAACTGCAGTAGCTGTTGCAAGTGGGTGTCCCATATAGGTAAGTCCGCCGGGGAAGACTTGCTCATCAAAGGTATGTGCAATTTCATCGCTAATTACAACGCCACCAAGTGGGATGTAACCCGATGTAACGCCCTTTGCAAAGGTAATTAAATCTGGCGTAGCAGCGCTGTGTTGATAGGCAAACCATTTACCGGTGCGGCCAAAGCCAGCCATAACTTCATCGGCAATCCATAGGATCTTGTACTTATCGCACAGTGCACGAATGCCTTCGAGGTATCCCTTTGGTGGAACTAGAACACCTGCGGTACCTGGAATTGATTCAATTAAAATTGCCGCAATCGTATTTGGGCCTTCAAAGATAATCATCTGTTCAAGATGTTCTAGGGCACGAGCGCATTCTTGCGCTTCATCTTGCGCCCAGAATGATGTGCGATATAGATATGGTCCCCAGAAATGCACATGGCCAAAGGCAAACTCATTTGGGAAACGGCGTGGATCGCCAGTTGCACTGATCGCTGATGTGGTGTTGCCGTGATAAGAACGGTAGGTCGAGAAAATTTTATGTTTGCGAGTATGCAGACGCGCCATACGAATTGCATTTTCAATCGCATCTGCACCAGCTGCTGTGAAAAATACCTTTGAGAAATTATCGCCGGCTAGTTCAATTATCGAACGCGCTGCCTGGTTACGAACCTCGCTGGCATGTTGTGGTGCGATCGTTGTCAGCACCGCTGCTTGTTCTTGAATCGCCTTTACAACCTTGGGATGTTGATGTCCGATATTTGTGAAAACTAATTGAGATGAGAAATCTAGATAAGTGTTTCCTTCGTAATCCCAGAAACGAGAACCGGCGCTGCCTGAAACCGGCAAAGGTTTAATCGCACCTTGCGCTGACCATGAGTGAAAGACGTATTCGTGATCATCTGCTGAAATCGCTGCGCTCTTTGCGGGATCGTTAATTGCTTGCGTCACTTATCTGCCTCTTCTATGGTTTCAACGAATTTTCTAACCTCGGATAAGTGCCATCTTAAACCGAGGCTCAGATTAAAACTATGGAGTAAATCACCTATAAAAACTTCACTTGCGAGCGGGTAATTAGTCCTTATCCAAGGGCTTTAGTAAGATATGCCTCGTGCGGCGCCTTTTGGGCCGCTATTTCTTTGGATCCTCCATTAGAAGCCAGATAGTTGAAAAGACTGCCTGGGTTCCTTACGAAAGTAGTTCTCTTGTCAAAGCAACAAGCCCACCTAAAAGATCTGCCAATCAAAAA
>CANIAV010000120.1 GCA_947465365.1 Actinomycetota bacterium
ACTTCTTAATTGGCGGGTTGATGCAACGCCTTATCTATATCGGTAAGGGTCTCTCAGTAATTCTAGGTTTTATCGGAGTAAAGCTTCTCTTTCATGCATTCCACGCCGTAGACATTCACAAAATAGGTGGATTTAAAATACCTGATATAACTATTACGCAGAGCCTTTCAGTAATCGTTGGAGTTCTTGCGATTGCAACGATCTCTAGTTTATACGTTACTTCAAAGCGTAAATAGTTATTTAGCTAGCTCTACGACTACTGCCAAACCGCCAAGATCGCTCTTGCGCAATTCCAGCTTGCCGTTATGTTCTTGCACAATCGCTGCGATGATGCTCATACCAAGACCCGAGCCACCACTTTCACGTGAACGTGATGGATCAAATCTATTCATGGCTTCTATCTCGCTGCGGTAAGCGCTCTCGGGAAGGCCGGGACCGCCATCTTCAATAACCAAATGAACTTTCTTGCCTTTGCTCTTAAGTGAGATTGAAACTGGCGCATCTGGTGGCGTATGGCGCACAATATTGGAGAAGCAGTTCTGGATTAGGCGATTTAGATGTTCACGAGATCCTTGCGCTGAGCAGCTCTCTTCCAAAGTAATCTCTATCTTCCGATTCTGGTTAAAGAGCGCGAAATCATTTACATGCGCTTGAACAAGTTCAGTTAAATCAATTTCCTCAAATGTCGTTGGCCGGCTCTCACCGAGTTCAGCAAGTAAAAGGAGGTCATGGATTAACCGCTCCATTCTTTCAATCTCAGAACTTACGCGCGAGAAGGCCCGAGTTCTATCTACAAGATCGCTCATCTGACCTTTACTGAGCATCTCGTTATATCCCTTTATAACTGTTAAAGGGGTTCGCAATTCATGTGAGGCATCTCCTAAAAATCTTTGCATTCGTTCTAGCGCCTTGGCATCGAGGCCACGATTATGACGACGTAGTAGAAAAATGGAGAAGAAGATCGCCAAGCCATCTGCTGCGAGCGTAAAGCCGCCCAGATTCTTTAGATTGGATTTGAAATTGGTATTTAGTTCATCCAGCGTTGCGGCGATGATCAGGTAGTCACCTCCGGCAATCTCTATTGCTCTAAACCGGAAAGGGTTATTTGACTCAAACGAGATTGGTGCCGCTAAAGCTTTTTTAACTTCTGCAATCGAATTAATCCCTGGATAAATTAGGTGCGATTCATTTATTACAGTTTCAATACCTTCTTGGGTAACTAGCGAAAGCGTTAGATCTAGGCTCTCTTCTTCAACACTTAATATCGCAGCGCTGATCGCTTCATTGGGATATGCACCGACTCTTTCTGCGACCGTATTAATTGATTGATCGATATGTTTGAGATCCGAATTTCTTGCATCAATAGTTGCGAAGCCACCAATAACGCTGGAAAGTAATGTAGTAACAAAGATTGAGATTATGGCAAATTTGCTACTAGATTTCTTCATCTCTACTTTGGTTCCTGAATTACAAAACCGACACCGCGAACCGTCTTAATTCCTTCAAAGCCGTCTCGATGTAACTTTTTGCGAAGATAGGAAATATAGGTATCCGCAACCGTGCTCTCTGATTCAAAGGTAATTCCCCAGACTTCATCCAGTAATAGGCTTTTACTTAGCACTCGGTTCTTATTTTCAATTAAAACTTGTAGCAATTTAAACTCAGTTGGAGACAGTTCGACTCGGTCTTCCTTGAAGAAAACCGAGTGGCTAGATTCATCCATCGTTATTGGACCACACCGTAGATCTGCTGGATCCACCGCAGATATCTGGGATCTGCGCAAAATTGCCTTAACGCGCAATAAAAGCTCTTCCAATCCAAATGGCTTTGTCACATAATCATCTGCACCCAAAGTTAAGCCGCGGGTGACATCAATTCGATCAGCGCGAGCACTTAACATTAGCGCCGGTGTGTTATCGCCTGTTGTACGAAGTCTTTCAACTAATTCAAAACCATCCATCAACGGCATATTTATATCAATGATCAATAAATCTGGTTTCCGATTGCGAATTGCAGTCAGCGCCGACATTCCATCTTGCGCAGTCGCCGTCTCAAAGCCGGCGATACGTAGGGCATCTCCTAGAAGCTCGCGAACTCCAGCTTCGTCATCGACTATAAGAATCAGCTCGGCCATGGGGGTAGCCTTCCATGTCACCTCATAAATAGCCAAGGTGTTTAGAAAATGGCCGTGCGGGAACGGTGTTTTCACCGAAAATTCACAAAGTATTGTCCGATACTTATCACAAGGAAAAGTGAGGTTAGAGAAATGCAATTTAGAAGCATTGCTGTCGTAACAACAGCGCTAATTCTCATGCCTTTGATCTCTACTTCTTCCGCATTTGCAGATAATCGACCTCCTGCTCCCATAAATCAGAACTTCGCGGAACAAAATGCCGCTTATAAGATTGCCTTAGATAAATTCCGTAACGATCTGAAGATTTACGAAGATAATCGCCGCGCAATAAATCAAAGTTTCAAGGAAACCATTGATAAGGCTCTATCAGATGCTCGAAATATGAATTCAACAGCGCAGACACAAATGCAGAAACGTCAAAATATGAGCGTTAAGCAAGGCGCAGTTATTTCAGCAACGGCAGTTCGTGATGCAGCGATTGAGGCTTTAGGTCCGCCCCCAGTTGCCCCAACACCACCGGCTAAACAACCACGCGCAGAGAAGATTCGTAAGTAACTTACTGTTTCGTGATTGCTATTCGTTAACTGCTAAAGGTCTATTCCGTAAAGTATCGCGGTTGTGTGATTTAGCGCGTTCATGATGCTTACGTATCTGTAACTCAAAGTTCTTTATCGCCTCATCAAATGCCGCAACATCATTGAATTCAGCGGCTTCAGCTCGCATTAACGGTCCCGCTCCATGCGATGTCAGGATTACTCGGTGCGAACGTTTTCCTTGGCGTGGATTTAACTCATGCAAAATCTCAACTTCAACTCGCTCAATGGTCACGCTAAAGCGTTCCATTGTTCTTAATTTTTCTTCGGCAATCTCGCGGAAATCTGCGGCGAGTTCTGCATGGCGGGCATGAAAAACAATCTTCATATTCTCTCCCTAAAACTTTTTCTTGCGATCTAACAATGGCACTAATTGCCAGATTTGGATAGATGGAAAGAAGTGTTAAAGGGGTAGCGCTAGGACAATTAGCGTTAGGAGAGTGGCATAGAGCGCACTCTGGGCAAAGATAACTAGAGCAGTGCGGCGATCGGCAGCGCGATCTGCTGGGTCTGCCACACGAGATAGCTCTCCCAACTTTCCAAAGTTAAATGTGCCAGCAAATCCATAAGCTAGACAGAATTTTTTACGTGATTGCACCCAACCGACCGACATAACAAGTAGTGGAATAAATATTCCAAATCGCGCTCCCCGCGCTGCGCCGGTAGTTATAAAGGTTGCAACTGCTGATAGGGAAAGAATTAAGCCAATTAGCGCGACCATACGGCGGCGACTTATTTCACCATCTCCTATATTGCAGGTGCCGGGGATGTAACTTGCATCAGACAACTAGGCATCCTCAAATTCATCTTCATCTTCATCGATCCAAGCATCTGCTGGGGCATCATCTTGGCGTTGTGCCCATGATAAGAAACTACCTACTGCTTGGAATGCCACAGCAAGCAGCGCGAAGGCGGCGAGGATGCGGCGGAT
>CANIAV010000121.1 GCA_947465365.1 Actinomycetota bacterium
GCGCATCTACATCAGCAGCAGTTGTAGCCGGTGACATCAAAGCCATATTGTGAAATGGCGTAAGCAAGAAACCATCATTTAACAAGCGCAAGTGAATGTATTGCTCAAGTTCGAAGTCGCCAGATTCGGCAGCTTCACGACCTGTGCGTGGTGCTTTACCTTTAAAGATGTACTCACCACGTGCACCAAGGCGGTTGCAATGCCAATCTAAATCAAATTCGGCAATCGCCGCATCAACGCCATCGCTCCAACGATCACCAAGTGCGATCATCGATTTAAAAGCATCTGCAGTTAACACTTCACTTAGCGTCGCACGCATCGCAGCAAGTGACATGGCATTTCCTGCCAGCGTGCTGCCGATTCCACCAGTGTCGATGATTTCTAGTTCCACAAGTTTCTTAATTGAATTAGCCACATCTTCAGTCATACCGAAAGTGCCAACTGGAATACCGCCAGCAATTGCCTTTCCGATCGTTAAGAAATCAGGCTTTAAGCCCAGATCTAAAGTCATTCCACCAGGGCCAACCGAGATCGTATGTGTCTCATCAATGATTAAGAGTGCGCCATATTTCTTGGCTAACTCTTGAACTGCATATAAATAGCCATCTTCAGGAAGAACAATGCCCACATTTGTCATCGCAGGCTCCATCAAGATCGCTGCCACATCGCCATGTTTTAACGCTGTCTCCATACCTGCTAAATCATTAAATTCCACAACGCGGGTTGTTACAGCTAAATCAACTGGTGCACCTAAATTACCTTCGCGCTTAACGGTATTGCCTGCATCATCTAACGTTGCAAAGGTTTCATCAACGCTGCCGTGGTAGCAACGGTCGATAACTATTATCTTGCTGCGCCCGGTGATTAAACGGCAGTAACGAATAACGTGGCGATTGGCATCGGTTGCAGTCACCGTAAATTGCCACTTCGGCAGACCAAAGCGCATAGCCAGCTCTTTTGATACAACGGCCGCATCCAAAGTTGGCAACATCGAAGTAATACCAATATCTGCTTGGCGCTTAATCGCCGCAATAGTTGCATCAGGTGAATGGCCAGTCATTGAACCGGTATCGCCTAAACAAAAATCAATATAGCTATTGCCATCGATATCAGTGAACTTGGCGCCCTTTGCTTCCTTTACGAAAACTGGATGCGCACCTGGCCATTTCGCCATCCATGACATCGGCACACCTTCGTGCATGACTTTTTGTGAATCAGTAAATGCTTCTCCACTTTTTTTATGGTTGGCCAAAAAGCGCTCTTCTTCTATTTTGCGAAGCCCAGCAAGGTGCGCGCGATCAATTACCTTCGACATATTAAAATCCTTTTATTCTTCAGTAAATACAAATAGCGCTTCGATGTAATGCTCACCGGTAATACCTAAGTTCTGTGCATCAGGTGGTGCGGTCTGTGGCTCAACACAAACCCCATCAGAATCTTCGTTATAGACAACCCACCATGGCGCATCAGATTCAATTGAAATACGCGCACAATCTTCCCAAACAATGGCCGGAACGCCCTGTACTTCAGTAAATGCATCATCCCAAGGCCCTGGAGGCTGCGGCACATATTCCCCACTTGGTATGCCATCTTCATCGCGCTTTAACATCTTCGCTGCTTTAAATTCAATTTCTGCGCTGCCGCCACGATCTAAATCGCGCGGAAACCATGGATGCATTCCGATCCATGCCGGTAATTTGCAATCGCCTGGATCGTATTCAAGTGACCAGCGAACCGCATCATCTAAAACTTCAATAGTTTGTTCGATAGTTGCTCCGCCATAAGGCTTTGGTAAATGTAAATGCGAACGCCCCGGACCAATTTCTTGCCAAGAAGATGTAAAGCCATAACCATGAATTGCATGCGGTGGAATCACATTGGTTGGCAGTTGAATATCTTCACCATCTGGTCCGTGCAGAATTCCATCGCGAATGCGCCCAGCCCATGGCCCCATCGCATACCAACCATGTGTGCCAGGTTCGCCACGATACGGAACAGTAAATTGCATATCGCGCCAAGTAATCGATGAGATACGCGCACCGTTATCTAAATCAATTGCGATCTGAAATTCTGCATCATCGATGTATTGCATGGCGCCTGCTTATAACTTTGCTAGCTCGTGTTTATATGGCGGTTGCGCACCTGCACGAGAACATGTAATTGCTGCAGCTGCAGCTGCACGATCAAGAACCTTCTTTAAGCCATCTCCTTGCAGAGATAAAATTCCATTTTGGATCATCGCTTCAATGATGATCGCACCGACCGTGTCACCGGCACCGACTGTGTCAGCTAAATCAATCTTCACACCGTGGGCTTCTTCACGGCTATTTTCGGTATATCCAATTGAGCCGTTAACTCCGCGCGTAACAACCACCAAAGCTGCACCATCTGCCACCCAACGCTTGGCAATTTCCTCAAATGGTTGATCTGGATATAACCAAGCTAAATCATCATCGCTGACCTTTATAACACTTGAAATAGCGGCCCATTTCTCAACGGCTGCTTGGTATCTATCGCGATCTCCCATTACAGATGGGCGAATATTTGGATCAAAGACGATCGGTGCAAATTCAGCCACCTGCAGCGCCCAGTCATAGAGCACCGATGCACCAGGCTCAACAATCGTTACCAAAGTGCCGATATGAAGCACGCTTGGCTTATGAACAGATGGATCCGGCAACCAATTCAAGCCAAAATCAAAAGTTGCGGTGCCATCGATTTTAAATTCATAACTAGCTTTGCGATCTTCAGCCAAAGTAACAATTGCTAAACAAGTTGGTTTATCACTTGTCAGCGCCAGATCTAATTTAACTTCATCCGTTAAAAGTTCTGCTCGTGCCTTCATACCGTAATCGTCAGTTGAAATTCCATCAATGAACTGCACGTCGTGTCCAAGTCGCGCCAGCGCCTTTGCAGTATTTGCAGGTCCTCCGCCAACAACGGCTCTGCGCTCTGGTTCACCCGGCAATAAATCAATTAATACTTCACCACAAACCCAGATGCTCATGCGTTCTCACCTTGGCGCGCTAAATATTCTGTAATTACCTCAACGCCCAATAAATGATCATCAACTTGTGGCAGACCGCTAATTAATAAAATCCCCGCAAGTCCGTGACCGGCAACATTTAACGCCAAACCGCCACCATGAATTGCATGGAGCTCTTCACTCAAACCAGTCTCGTTATGCCAATCAACGCCACGTTCTTCAGCAGATACACGTTCATAAATTGTTGACTTACCTGTTGCCAAAACAACGCGCGCTTTACGCGCCACCCAAGAATCGTTATCTGGCTTTGAACGAGTCATCGCAACTTTAAATACTGTCCATTCGCCCATTCGGACTTCCACAATAATCGGCAGCGCGCGTTCGGTCGCCTTTGCAAAAGCGATCTCACCAATTTCAATTGCTTGCGCCTGGGTCAGCGAGGGCAGAACCAGAGCCTGGGCTTCGCGCTCAAGGCCTGCGCTTGTGAAGCCACCCGTAGTTTCAACCATGGGCCAAGGTTAGGGGTTCATCTCATCAATTAACCAATTTTTCACCGTGCACCTCTAGGCATCCCCCTAGACCCAGATGTACCTTCTTTCCATGAAAAAAGCCCTCGCCTTGGTACTTGCCGCATCAATCTCACTAATTAGCGCTCCAGGGGCGCAAGCAGCC
>CANIAV010000122.1 GCA_947465365.1 Actinomycetota bacterium
ATTCACCAGCGTTGACTGATTTCACGGTGATGGTAAATGAAACTTCACATATGTTTATTACAGGTCCTGATGTAATCAAGACTGTCACAGGTGAAGATGTTGAGATGGAAGAACTCGGTGGAGCTCTTACTCATAACACTCGTTCCGGCAATGCGCACTATCTTGCAGATAGCGAAGCAGATGCCATTGATTATGTAAAAGCGTTACTTTCATATCTACCTTCCAATAATATGGATGGGGCGCCTCACCTACCTCCAACTCAGACCCTAGTTGAGAGCGCCGAAGATATTGCACTAAATACATTGATTCCAGATAGCCCTAACCAGCCATACGATATGAAGACCTTGATCACAACTTTGGTTGATGAAGGTGAATTCCTTGAGGTGCATGCTCTTTATGCGCCAAATATTATTGTTGGATTTGCACGTATCGAGGGCGAATCAATTGGAATTATCGCCAACCAACCTTCTCAATTAGCAGGGACGCTGGATATAAATTCCAGTGAAAAAGCAGCGCGTTTTCTACGCTTCTGTGATGCCTTTAATATTCCAATCCTTACCTTGGTAGATGTTCCAGGATTTTTACCCGGAACTGAACAAGAATGGAACGGCATCATCCGTCGTGGCGCTAAATTGCTCTACGCCTACGCTGAAGCATCTGTACCGCTAGTTACCCTAATTACACGTAAGGCTTACGGCGGAGCTTTTATTGTTATGGGATCTAAATATTTAGGTAGCGATATTAACTTCGCTTGGCCCAGCGCAGAAATTGCCGTAATGGGCGCACAAGGTGCGGTAAATATTTTATATCGTAAAGAAATTGCTGATGCGAAAGATCCCGAAAAGGTGCGCGCTGAGTTAGTTTCTGATTACACCGAAACGCTATCTAATCCATATGCTGCAGCAGAACGTGGCACGATCGATAGCGTTATTGAGCCACACCAATCACGTGCCTACATCACCAAGGCATTTCGCACCTTAAAGACAAAACGCGATGTATTGCCTGCTCGCAAGCATGGAAATATTCCGCTGTAATGAAATTTACAGTTACTTCCGGAAACCCCACGGATGAAGAGCTATTGGCGCTAAAAGCGGCGTTGGACCAACATAAGTTGCAGAATTTAACTCCTGTAATCAAACGCAGCGTCTTTGGCCTGCCACAACTGCGCCAGCCACTACCGCATCAAATTACTTTCGGGGCGCGGAGAAAATCTAAATAATGCCGCAGATAGTTCTAGCTTCACAATCGACTTCACGTCGCCGTTTACTAGAAGGCGCCGGTCTCACGCCCCATGTAATGGTCAGCCATGTCGATGAGGAGACTGAATTTTTTAACGCTATGTCTCCAGCAGATATGGTTATTGCGCTAGCTGTTACCAAGGCACATACCGTTCGTGAGCAAGTAGATTTTCCAGCAATTATTATCGGTTGCGATTCCACCTTTGATGTCGACGGAGTTTCCTTTGGCAAACCTGGCACCCCTGAAATCGCTAAAGAACGCGCGCTTGCAATAAGCGGCCGAAGTGGCTTGCTCCATACCGGTCACTGCATTATCGATACCGCACAGGGCCGCGAAATTGCCGATCGCGTAACCACCAAAGTTACATTCTCCAAAATGACTAATGATGAGATCGATGATTACATCGCATCTGAGGAGCCATTGCATGTGGCAGGCGGTTTTACGCTAGATGGTTTTGGTTCACCTTTCATTCCAGTAATCGAAGGTGATTACACAAATGTAGTTGGATTATCTATGCCTTTCTTTAGATCGGCGATGTCACAACTTGGCTATTCTTGGCCACAAGTTAAGGAGATGCGATGAAACGCGTTCTAATCGCCAACCGCGGTGAAATTGCAGTGCGTGTTATTCGCGCCTGCCGTGATCACGGGATCGAAAGCGTCGCTGTGTACTCCGAAGAAGATCGAGACGCGATACACACCAGAAGCGCCGATATTGCGCTCTCGCTAAATGGCACGACAGCTACTCAAACTTATCTAGATATTGCCAAGATAATTGCTGCTGCCAAAGAATCTGGAGCAGATGCAGTTCATCCTGGTTATGGTTTTCTCTCAGAACGCGCCGATTTTGCGCAAGCGGTAATCGATGCCGGGCTAATTTGGATCGGGCCGCCACCTGCTGCAATCAGCGCACTTGGCGATAAAGTTTCGGCTCGTCGCATCGCTGCCAAAGCAGGAGCTCCGTTAGTTGCTGGTACTAAAGATCCAGTTGCGGGGCACGAAGAAGTTACGGCATTTGCTAAAGAACATGGGTTACCGGTTGCAATAAAAGCGGCATTCGGTGGCGGTGGACGCGGATTAAAAGTTGCACACACCATGGAGGAGATTCCAGAGTTATTTGCCTCCGCAGTTCGCGAAGCGATCGCTGGATTTGGACGCGGTGAATGTTTTGTCGAGCGCTATCTCGATAAACCGCGCCACGTGGAAACTCAAGTTCTAGTCGATAAACATGGCCATGCCGTCGTTGTCAGTACTCGAGATTGCTCCTTGCAACGTCGCCACCAGAAGTTAGTAGAAGAAGCGCCAGCGCCGTTCTTAACAGATGCTCAAAATGAAGAGCTCTATCGCTCAAGTAAAGCGATTATGAAAGAGGCGGGTTACGTTGGAGCCGGGACTTGCGAAT
This sequence comes from Actinomycetota bacterium, assembly GCA_947465365.1. Classification (GTDB taxonomy): domain Bacteria; phylum Actinomycetota; class Actinomycetes; order Nanopelagicales; family Nanopelagicaceae; genus Planktophila. The sequence continues at coordinate 2,641 of CANIAV010000122.1, forward strand.
TCTTAATTGGCAATGACGGAACAATTTCTTTCCTTGAAGTAAATACTCGCTTGCAAGTAGAGCACCCAGTCAGCGAAGAAGTTACTGGAATAGATTTAGTGCGCGAACAATTCCGCATCGCCATGGGCGAGAGCTTAGGCTTTGATGATCCAGTAATTCGCGGTCACTCACTTGAATTTCGTATCAATGGCGAAGATCCGGGTCGTTCATTTCTACCGGCGCCAGGGCGAATTACCAAGTGGAACCTTCCAACCGGACCCGGTGTGCGAGTTGATGCCGGATTTAAAAATGGAGACACTATTGGTGGAAACTTTGATTCGCTCCTTGCCAAATTAATTGTTACTGGCGCAACTCGTAAAGAAGCCATTGAACGCGCGCGCCGTGCTTTAGCTGAATTTGAAGTAGATGGTTTAGCTACGGCAATACCTTTCCATCGCGCGATTTTGCAAGATCCTGCATATACCGAAAATTTCCGCGTCTACACCAGCTATATCGAAAATGAATTTAAGAATGAGATTCCTGCCTATATTCCAGCGGTTCTACCAATTACTACCCGCGTTGCCGCAGAACATCTTGTTGCAGAAGTTAACGGCAAACGTTTTGAGGTAAAGCTTCATACGCCAGAGCCTGTCGTAAAACGCCATCGCGCCAAAGAATCCAAGATCGGTGGATCAGGTGGCACAGGGCTTACCAGTCCCATGCAAGGAACAGTTGTAAAAGTTGCTGTTGAAGTTGGCCAGCAAGTTGAAATTGGCGACTTGATAATCGTATTAGAAGCGATGAAGATGGAGCAACCTTTAATTGCTCATAAGGCAGGAACAATCGCAAATCTCACAGCAGTGATTGGTGAGACGGTATCTAGCGGCACCATTCTCTGTGACATTATTGATGCATGACATCAACTGAACTTCTCTATTCCGACCCACTAAAAGCAGCCACACAGGCAGCTTCTGAAATCGCAGAGCGCACCGGATTTGCAACGCACGATATTGCGCTGGTCATGGGTTCAGGTTGGG
>CANIAV010000123.1 GCA_947465365.1 Actinomycetota bacterium
ATAATCTCTTTGTTCCAAATAAATCATGGGATTTTTCAGAAGCTCAAGCAATTATCAAAGCTTGTCCGGTGCCAATTGATGCTCACTTGATGGTAAATGATGTCGATCGCATCGGCCTCGAATACGCACACGCAGGGGCTGCAAGCGTGACGATCCATATTGAAGCATCGCAAAAACCATCTGCGACGCTGCAGGGAATTCGAAAGATCGGGGCTCGCGCTGGTTTGGCGTTAAAACCCGGCAGCGAGATCGAGAATTTTTCCGAACTGTTAAGTGAGATCGATATGTTATTGATAATGACGGTCGAACCAGGTTTTGGCGGCCAGAAATTTATGGCGCAGATGATGGATAAGGTGCGGCGATCAAAGAAGTTGATCGGGGATCGGCCTATTTGGTTGCAGGTCGACGGCGGAATTTCACTTGAAACGATCGCCATTGCTCGTGAGGCGGGAGCAGATACCTTCGTAGCAGGATCTGCAGTGTTTAACGCACCCGAACCAGCTGAGATGGTAGAAACTCTCCGTCACGCAGCAGTCGATCTCTAGTAAACTTAAGCCCATGAAATCATTCGATCAGTTGTGGGAAGAGTTAGCAGCAAAAGTAGCTAGCGGTGCAACTGACTCGGCAACGGTGGCGGCAGTTAACGCCGGAGTCCACACCATCGGGAAGAAGATATTGGAAGAAGCTGGCGAGGTCTGGTTGGCGGCTGAACATCAAAGCAATGAAGAGCTAGCGGAGGAGATCAGCCAATTGATCTATCACCTGCAAACTTTGATGTTGGCCCGTGGATTAAACCCAGCAGATGTTTATCGTTACCTATAGAAAAGAGAATTTGAGTGTTAAAAGTTGCTGTTCCCAATAAGGGATCGCTAGCTGATGCTGCGATCGCCATATTAAAAGAAGCTGGCTATCGCCAACGCGTGGATTCTCGCGATCTAGTCTTGACCGATCCGGAAAATAGCGTTGAGTTCTACTATCTCCGCCCGCGCGATATCGCACTCTATGTTGGTTCAGGTGAACTTGAAGCAGGCATAACTGGGAGAGATTTATTGATTGACTCAGGCGCTGCAGCTGTCGAAATTCTCGCTTTAGATTTTGGGGGATCGACCTTTCGTTTTGCAGGACCATCTGGAACTAACTGGAAGCTAGATGATGTCGCCGGAAAGCGCGTGGCAACGGCTTATCCTGGTTTAGTTGAGGATTTCCTTCAGAAGAATAAGATCAAGGCAAATGTTGTCCGCCTTGATGGAGCGGTAGAAAGTAGCGTGCGCTTAGGTGTCGCAGATGTAATTGCCGATGTTGTTAGTACCGGAAATACTCTACGACAGGCAGGGCTAGCCATATTTGGAGACCCAATATTGCAGAGCGAAGCTATCTTGATTTCGCGTAGTGCATCTAATATGCCTGCAGAGTTAGAAATCATCTTGCGCAGATTGCAGGGCGTTGTAACAGCGCGCCAATATGTACTTCTTGATTACGATATTCCGAAGGTAAGTGTAGATAAAGCCTGTGCCATTACACCTGGTTTAGAGTCCCCAACGATTTCTCCGTTGCAGAAGGCAGATTGGGTAGCAGTTCGCGCAATGGTTTTACGTAAAGATACCAATCGCCTAATGGATGAGCTCTGGGCACTTGGCGCCCGCGGCATTTTGGTAACTGATATCCACGCTTGTCGCTTATAAAGAGTCGGACTCTTCTACTTCCTCGCGAGTGATTCCCAGAAGATAAAGAACTGAATCTAAATACGGGGCAGATACTGAACTATCGGCTGCTGCGACGACTGCAGGTTTTGCGTTAAAGGCGATACCGAGACCAGCGATTGCGATCATATCCAGATCGTTTGCACCATCGCCAATAGCGATCGTTTGTTCCAACGCTATTGCATGTTCTGCGGCAAATTCACGAAGTGCCTGCGCCTTACCGGCGCGATCGATAATCGGACCAATCAACTTTCCAGATAATTTTCCAGCGATAATCTCTAAATTATTAGCGCGCATATGCTCAATTCCAAGCTCTGCTACCAGGGGTGCGATCACTGTTTCAAAACCACCAGAGACTAAGGCCACGTGATGGCCGAGCTTATGCATAGTCCGGACCAGGGTGCGAGCACCTGGAGTAAGGGTTATCTCCTTTTGAACATCCGTAAGAACAGATTCAGGAAGTCCTGCCAACAGAGCAACGCGCGCTTGCAAACTTGCGGCGAAATCTAACTCACCGCGCATCGCAGATTCGGTTATGGCCGCGATTTCCGCGCCCTTATTTGCTTTAGCGCCCAATAATTCAATTACCTCTTGTTGAATCAAAGTTGAATCGACATCCATAACAACTAACTTCTTTGCCCAACGCATCAAACCGCCGGGGGAGATGGCTACATCAATGGCATGCTCGGAAGCGGTGGTGGAAAGTTCACTACGCAACTTTCCTAAAGTGGCACCTGAAACGGTGAATTCGATCGCCGTAACGGGATAGCTTGCTGTGCGGTGGATTCGCTCAATATTTCCATTATTTAATGCGATCGTATTTGCAACTGCATTGATCGCCTTAGGTGTGAGGGTTTGAGCTAAAACAACTACATGGAGCAACGATTTCTTGGCGGCGATTTCAGTTATGGCACTTACTTCGAAGGCAGATGCAATGTCCACGCCCAGGCTTTGCGCGCAGCTCTCCAGATCCTCTTCGATCGCCTTGGCATGTGCAGGGCTGCAAGAGATTAATACTGTCAAAATTACACGGCCCCGGATCACGACTTGCTCGATATCCAAAATGTTCACTGCAAAGGGAGCGAGAGTTTCAAAGAGGGTCTCGGTAATACCTGGCGCATCGACTCCAGAAAGGAGAATTAACCCAGTAAATTGCTCGCTTTTTTCGGTGGTTGCCATAACGAGGAGAAGATTAGCGTGAATCACAGGCGATAAGTCGGGGATTTAACCAGATTCGCCAGTGATTACCGCTATCTTTTTCATCTATGGAAAATCAGAACGATCTTATTGTCCTGGCGATGCAGGGTGTAACTGTCACCCGTGGACAGCGCAGGATTTTGGGACCGCTCGATTTTAAAATTCGCAGTGGCGAGCGATGGGTAATTCTTGGCCCCAATGGTGCCGGTAAATCAACGCTCTTAAATATCCTGGCAACGCGGGTCTTTCCAACATCGGGCACGGTAAGAATCCTTGATCAAGAGATGGGCAAAGTCGATCTCTTTGAACTTCGCACCCGCATTGGAATTTGCGCCAGCTTGTTAGCTGAAGATATCCCTGATGATGAATTAGTTCGTGACGTTGTATTAACTGCGGCATACGCAGTCTTAGGGCGTTGGAATGAAGTTTATGATCTATGGGACGAGTCGCGCGCAGTTGCACTGCTGACTACCTTTGGTGTTCGCGATATGGCGGAGCGTCGTTATTACACTTTAAGTGATGGTGAGAAGAAACGAGTTCAGATTGCTCGCGCTCTAATGGCAGATCCAGAACTTCTGCTCTTGGATGAGCCGACCGCCGGACTTGATCTAGGAGGACGAGAAGATTTGTTACGACGCTTTGCCGAATTCTCAACTGACCCATTAGCGCCAGCGAGTATTGTCGTAACCCACCACATTGAAGAGATTCCAGTTGGCACAACCCATGCTTTGATCATCAAAGATGGAGCAATTGCAG
>CANIAV010000124.1 GCA_947465365.1 Actinomycetota bacterium
ACCACCAGCGCCGTTCGCGGTGTATTGCGTGATCCTGCCACTCGTGCAGAAGCAATCAGCTTAATTACCAAAAGTTAAATTCTGATAGTCGGCAACTCTATGAAAATAATGGGGATTTTAAATGTAACACCAGATTCCTTTGCCGATGGTGGAAAGCACGACACATACGAAAAAGCAGTTGCACGTGGATTGGAAATGATCGCCGAAGGTGTTGACATCATTGATGTCGGTGGTGAATCCACCCGCCCGGGTGCTGATCGCGTAACAGCGCTAGAAGAACAAAGACGCGTTATTCCTGTAATCGAAAAATTGTCACAAACTGGAATCCCAATCAGCATCGACACAATGAACGCCCAGACTGCCGAACTCGCAATTACCGCAGGTGCCAGCTTCGTTAACGATGTAAGCGGAGGAGTAGCTGATGGACTTATGCACGAGGTCGTTGCGGAAATGGGCTGTCCTTATATTTTGATGCACTGGCGCGGGCACTCTAAAGATATGAATAACCGCGCTATTTATGGCGATGTCGTAAAAGATGTAATAGCTGAGTTAAATATTCAAATAGATGCCGCGCTGCGCAGTGGAATCGCCAAGAACAATCTAATAATTGATCCGGGACTAGGTTTTGCAAAAGATGCTGCGCAAAATTGGGAGATCCTAAACCGGATAGATGAAATTACCGATCTCGGATTTCCAGTATTAATCGGGGGATCGCGCAAGCGCTTCCTTGGGGGAGAAACTCCCGATGAACGGGAAGCGGCGACGATTGCCTTGACTCAAACTCTCCTTGCGAAAAATATTTGGGCAGTTAGAGTTCATAGCGTGAGCCCACATAAGAAATTGGTTTTAGCTAATGGCTGATCTAATTGAAATAAAAGGAATTAAATCCTTTGGCTATCACGGAGTATTTGAATCTGAAAATATTGCAGGACAAGATTTTTTTGTTGATGTTGTACTCGAATTAGATCTAACTCGTGCCAGCGTCACTGACGATGTAACCGACACAGTTAATTACGCAGAAATCACCGATTTGGTTGTGGAAGAAGTTACCGGCGAACGTGTGGCGTTAATTGAAAAGTTAGCGGGCCGGATCGCCAACCGAATTAAAGTGGCTTATCCGCAAGTTGCGAATGTGTCGGTTACGGTGCATAAGCCACAAGCGCCAGTTAGCGCGCAAGTAAAAGATATTTCAGTAACAATTACCCGATGAAAGCCGTTATCGCGCTAGGGGCCAATATTGGTAACCCGAAAGAGCAGATGGATTTAGCCGTAGCCATGCTGCGAGAGGCGACCGATTTTCAATCAGTTTCAGAATACTTTTCCACCAAACCAGTTAGCGATATTGCTCAACCAGATTACTTAAATGCAGTGTGCATCGTCGAAAGCGAGCTACCGGCCACAGATTTATTGGCGTTGTTGCACGGAATTGAGAAAGCGCTAGGTAGAGAACGCATTGAAAAATGGGGACCGCGGACAATCGATTTAGATCTCATCCAATATGGATCAATGCTTAGCGCAGCCGATGAATTACAACTTCCTCATCCACGCGCACATGAGCGCCGTTTTGTAATAGAACCGTGGCACTCAATAGAACCTGATGCGATCTTGCTAACCCACGGCAAGATTTCAGAGATTTTGGAGCAATTGCCGTAAGGCTCTAAACTTAGATCCATCACCGCCCGGTACCTGAAAGGACTGGAGCCCGATATGAAGATAGTTACCAGCGCATCTGAATTAGATGACGGCTGCACTTTTATTCCCACAATGGGAGCACTTCATGCTGGCCACGCTTCGCTCTTTCAATTAGCAAAGACCAAGAGTGATTTTGTAGTTGCAAGCATCTTTGTGAATCCACTGCAATTTGAAAATTCAACAGATTTAGATTTGTATCCCCGCACTCCAGATCAAGATATAGAAATTGCTGCTGCATCCGGGGTTACGCATTTATGGTTACCAACCCAAAGTGAAATTTATCCAGAGAATTTTCCGAAAGTAAGCGCTGGCCCAATCGGCGAGAACTTTGAAGGTGCAAATCGCATCGGACATTTCGATGGAGTAGTAACTGTTGTGTCGCGCCTCTTTGAATTAGTGCGCCCGGCTCGAGCTATTTTTGGTGAGAAAGATTTCCAGCAGTTGGCGCTAATAAGAGAACTTGCCCGACGTAGCTTTAAAGAGATTGAGATTCTGGCCGCTCCAACGATTAGAGAAAGCGATGGGCTAGCTCTCTCGTCCAGAAATGTTAGGTTGAGCCAAAGCGATCGCACCACAGCGGTTGTTATGTATCGGGCGTTGCTTGCAGCTAAAGCAGGTAAAGATATTGCTTCCGCACTTTCTGCGATGCATCAAGTATTTAAAGAAGCTCCAGCCTTCAAGTTAGATTATGCGCAAATTATCGATGAAGATAACTTTGCAATTGCGACAGATTCCACCCCAAACCAGCGTGCGATCATCGCTGGCTGGCTTAATGGGGTGCGTTTGATCGACAATATGCAGATGAGTCCAGCCCTTATTAGTGCAGGTGCGCGATGAAGTTACTTGCACCAGAACCTGGATGGACCGCTAATGCCGATGTGATTGTTGTTGGCTCAGGAATTGCTGGACTCACGACCGCACTACAGGCGCGTACTTATGGACTCTCGGTTCTAATCGTTACCAAATCAAAAGTTGATGAAGGCTCTACTAAATGGGCGCAAGGTGGAATAGCCGCAGCGCTTGGTCCGGGCGATACACCAGATCAACATTTAAAAGATACTTTGGTAGCAGGTGCTGATCTATGTGATGTCGAAGCGGTACGCGTTCTTGTTACCGAAGGTCCTGAAGCAGTTCGTAAGTTAATTGAACGCGGCGCGATCTTTGATACCGAAGATTCTGGCGAAATTTCGCTGACTCGTGAAGGCGGACATTTACGCAATCGCATCTTGCATGCAGGTGGTGATGCAACTGGCGCTGAAGTATCGCGCGCGCTATTGGCTGCAGTTCACGATGACCCAGAGATCGAAGTAGTAGAAGATGCACTTGTATTAGATGCGATCAAGGATTCCAATGGCGCAGTTTGCGGAGTGACCCTGCATGTGATCGGTGCCGGAAGTCGTGATGGCGTTGGCCGTGCGCTCGGTAAAGCAGTTGTATTAGCAACCGGTGGACTAGGACAGGTATTTGCACAGACCACAAATCCTTCAGTTTCAACTGGTGATGGAGTTGCACTTGCACTGCGTGCTGGTGCGAAAGTTGCCGATGTGGAATTTATTCAATTCCATCCCACAGTTTTATGGCTCGGTGATAACACCCAAGGTCAACAACCACTTATTAGCGAAGCCGTTCGTGGCGAGGGCGCATATTTACTGGACGATGCCGGTGATCGCTTCATGTTAAACGAACACGAATTAGCCGAATTGGCGCCGCGCGATGTCGTTGCGATTGCATCGATGCGCCGAATGAATAAGACAGGTGCGCACCACGTGTGGCTGGATGTGCGCCATTTGGCTGGATTTGAAAGCCGCTTCCCAACGATTTACGCCTCTTGTCTGGCCCATGGAATTAATCCGAGTAAAGATCTAATTCCTGTTGCACCCGCTTCACACTATGCATCTGGTGGAGTCCGTGTTGATTTAAATGGTCGCACTAGCGTCAAAGGACTATATGC
>CANIAV010000125.1 GCA_947465365.1 Actinomycetota bacterium
CAGATTTATTTAGCGCAATAACGCCAGATAGTAAGAAGCCGGCATGGGCAATTGATGAGTAAGCGAGCATGCGCTTTACATCGCGTTGGGCAATTGCAACGAGTGAACCAAAGACCATTGTCACCAGTGCGATTGCAATGAGTGCAGGGCGCCATTGCCAGAAAGCCTCAGCGAATGAAACATAGAAGATACGTAACATTGCACCGAAGGCGGCAACTTTGGTAGCCGCTGCCATAAATGCGGTCACTGCGGTAGGTGCGCCCTGATAAACATCTGGCGACCAGGCATGGAATGGAACTGCTCCAACTTTAAAGAGCAAACCAATTGATAGAAAAGCAATTCCAAGTAAGAGATAAATATCGTTGCCAGCGCCACCGATAACAGCAGTGTGAATACCAGCGAAGGTAGTTGAAGCTGAATATCCATAAAGATAAGCAACACCCATTAGGAAGAAAGCGGATGCAAATGCACCGAGTAAGAAGTACTTGAGCGCTGCCTCTTGGGACATCAAACGACGACGGCGCGATAGCCCAGCCAGTAAGTAGAGAGGAAGGGAGAGCATTTCAAGTGCCACAAAGAGCGTTATTAAGTCTGTAGCTAATGGAAAGAGCAACATTCCGGAGACCGCAAAAAGGGTAAGTGGGTACACCTCAGTGACTTTTAGATCTTGTTGCAGCGATGTGCGCTCTTCATCGGAACCAGGAAGAGCTGCAGCAAGTGCTGTGAAATTCTCTTGGTCGGCAAGTAAGAGGACTGCAATGATCGCAATTATGAGAATTGAAGCCTGTAACAACATGCCAGCGCCATCAAAGGAAACTGAGTCCATTGCCGCTGCGGTAGATGATTTCCCGCGAACTCGGATAAGTGAAGCCAGAGAAATTACCAAGGTCGCTAAAGTTATAAATAGCTGAGATGCAGCACGTGAATTACGTGGCGCAAAGGCTTCTACCAATACGCCAACAAGCGCACCAGCTAAAACGATCAGAATCGGTGCAAGAAGTGCGTAATCAAGAGTTGGCGTTACGAAGTTAATCATTACTTGCCCTCACTAATGGTTGGCGCAGGATCGGTAAATCCTTGTTGCGAGATTATGGTTGCCGCGGCTGGATTAATAATTTTAAGAAGCGGTGAAGGATAGAAACCTAAAGCCACGATTACGGCAATAACCGGTGCAATCGCAATCTTCTCGCGCAGAGTCAGATCAGTTAAGTGCTCATTGCCTGGAGTTGTTGGACCATGCAGTGCGCGTTGTACTGGAATCAAGATATATAACGCTGCCAAAACAATTCCAAAGGTAGCAATCACGGCAGCAACTGGATAACGAGTAAATGTTCCAACCAGCACTAAGAATTCGCTCACAAAACTTGATAGTCCTGGAAGTGCCAAGCTCGACATGCCTGCGATAAAGAATGACCAAGCCATGATTGGGGTAACTCTTTGCAAACCACCGAAATCTGCAATCGTTGAAGATTTGCGACGCGAAATCATAAAGCCAGCAACTAAGAACAAAGCGGCGGTTGAGAAACCGTGGTTAAACATATAAAGAGTCGCACCAGAATGGCCTTGCGTGGTCATCGCAAAGATTCCCATGGTTATGAAACCAAAGTGTGAAATCGATGTGTAAGCAATCAGACGCTTAATATCTTTAGCGCCGATGGCCAGAAATGCACCGTAGAGAATTGAAATAACAGCAAGAGTAATGATTAGCGGAGTGAAAGTTTTGCTGGCATTTGGAAATAGCGTTAAGCAGTAACGGATCATTCCGAATGTTCCGACTTTATCGAGCACACCTAACAGCAACACTGATGTGCCTGGGGTAGCTGACTTTGCGGCATCTGGAAGCCAGGTGTGTAGCGGCCAGAGCGGTGCTTTAATAGCAAAAGCGATAAAGAAGCCGAGGAATAAGACGTTCTCCATCATCGGCGTAAGCACTGTGTGAAGACCAGCAAGTGTGGTGATGTCGAAGGTGCGGTTTCCGTAACGAGTTGCCATTACGAAGATGCCGATGATTGAAGCCAACATCAGAAGCCCACCGAAGAGGCTATAGAGCAAAAATTTAACAGCAGCTGCGGCGCGTTCACCTGTTCCAAATCCGCCTATAAGGAAGTAAACCGGAACCAACATCGCTTCAAAGAAGACGTAGAACAAGAAGAGATCAGTTGATGCAAAGACACCGATCATCATCGTTTCTAGAACAAGCAGCAGTGAATAGAAAGTCTTAGCGCTCCAGCGTCCACCTTCAGATTCGTGCCAACCGGCAACAACCACTATTGGTGTTAGAAGTACCGACATAAGAATTAGAACCAGCGCAATGCCGTCTACGCCAAGTGCGTATTTGATACCAAAAGCTGGAATCCATTGATGCGATTCCACAAATTGGAAGCCGACTGTATTGAAATCGAATTTAATGGTCATCAAAATTCCAACAAGTGCAACCAGGATGGTTGTAGCTAGTGCAATCTGCTTGGTGAGCAAAACATTGGCTTTTGGCGTGAAAGCTAGCGCTGCGGTGCCGAGTAAAGGCAACAACATGGAAAGTGTTAACAAGTTCATATTTGTAAGGTTCATTGTGTGACCACCCAAATTGCTGCGATCAGGGCCGCTGCGCCGACCAGAATTAGCATCGCATAGCTGCGTACAAATCCCGTTTGCGTTCTGCGCAGAGTTGAACCTGAACCAATTGCCATCTGACCGATACCGCGGACTGCGCCATCGACAACACTTTCATCGACCTTCACCAAAGCGGCGGTGAGTACTTGGCCAGGGCGCATAAAGAGCGCCTCGTTAATGTCATCTTGTAATAAATCACGACGTGCGATGCGGGTAAATATTGAAACATCTTCTGGAGCAACTGAATCAACATCAGATAATTGATACTTCATAACCGCAATTGCCACGCCAATAGCCACCATTAGCAGCGCCAAACCAGAGACAACCATTGGTGATAAGAGCTCTTCATGCTCGCCATGGCTTTCAAATAAAGGTTCTAGCCAATTCTTTAACGCGCTGCCGCGAGATAACAAGAAGCCTGAAGTCACAGAACCGATAGCAAGAATCGCCATTGGTAACCACATAAGAATCGGTGACTCGTGTGGATGTTGGTTATCGTCCCAGCGCTTTGAACTGGTGAAAGTTAAAATCATTACGCGCGTCATATAGAAAGCGGTGATTGCTGCACCTAGCAAAGCAGTCGAACCAAGCAAAATTCCCTTTGTGCCACCAGAGTTAAAGGCGGTCTCAATCAACATATCTTTGGAGTAGAAACCAGCAAATGGTGGAACTCCGATAATTGCTAAATACCCAAGTCCGAATGTAATAAAGGTAATTGGCATAAATTTACGAAGCGCTCCGTATCTGCGCATATTAACTTCATCGTTCATACCGTGCATGACAGAACCTGCACCGAGGAACATGCCGGCTTTAAAGAATCCATGTGTAAGCAAATGCATGATGGCAAAGGCGTAACCAGCAGGTCCGAGGCCCGCACCCAAGATCATGTAGCCAATCTGGGACATGGTCGATGCAGCAAGTGCTTTCTTAATGTCATCTTTAGCGGTACCAACTAGTGCACCAAACATCAAAGTAATTGCACCAACTATTACAACCAAGA
>CANIAV010000126.1 GCA_947465365.1 Actinomycetota bacterium
CGGTGTATCCGAGATGGCCCGAATGACACCTGCGGCAGTCCTTGAAAAATACGGAATGGCGCCAGATCAGTATCCAGATTTTGCCGCCTTACGCGGAGACCCCAGTGATAACTTGCCATCTATTCCCGGAGTTGGTGAAAAGACGGCGGCAAAGTGGATCGTGGAATATGGATCTTTGCAGGAGCTAATTGCGAATGTAGATAAGGTTGGCGGCAAAGTCGGACAATCACTGCGCGATAATATAAATGATGTAATTCGCAATCGTGAGTTAACGCAATTAATCCATGATGCGCCGATTGATTACGAGGTCGATGCGCTTATGTGGCCGGGCGTTGATGAGGCAGATCTAACTAATTTATTTGAGCAGTTGGAATTTCGCACCTTAAAAGATCGCCTTAAGCCAATCCTTAACGCCGCTACGGTTACTAAGAAAGTGGAAGCACGTGATGAGCTAACCCTCTTTGCTCCAGCGCTGGAAGGGGGAGTGCTAACTCCTGCCGAAGTTGATGTCATGATCTCAGGACATACCGGTGAGATTGCCGTGGCATTTGAATTGCAAGATGAGAAGCTGCATCGCTATGCAGTTGCCTTTTCACCAACTGATGTACATCTAGTTCATTCATCTCAGATGGGTAAGTGGGCTCAAGATATAAAAGTTGCCAAGATTGCCCACGATGCCAAATCGCTGGCCCGCGAAAATCTCTTTGCCGGCGTTGTATTCGATACTGCACTTGCGGCTTATCTAGTAAATCCAGGTGTTCGGGCACAGGATTTAAGTGATCTGCTGGAGCGTTGGGGAGATGGCGCAGTTATTGATACTTCATCACCTGAGCAATCACTCTTAACTAGCGCAGCCGCACTCTTCACTTTGCGCAAATCTCTGGAAACGGAAATGCACGATCGCGGCGTGCTGAAACTCTTTACCGATCTGGAGCTTCCAATCGCACAGCTCTTGGCGATTATGGAAAATCGGGGGATTGCCGTTGATCGCAAAGAGCTAGAAAAGCTCGCCACCTTCTTTGAAGGAGAAGTTGCACGCGAGACTAAAGCTGCCCACCTTGCAGCAGGCCACGAATTTAATGTGGCCTCACCTAAGCAACTCCAAGTTGTTCTCTTTGAAGAGTTAAACCTTCCTAAGACTAAGAAGATAAAGACCGGATTTACCACCGATGCCGAAGCGCTTAATTGGCTTTTTGAGAAGACCAAACACCCGCTTCTGGAATCACTTCTACGTATTCGCGAGACGAAGAAACTCGGCACAACAGTTGAAGGTTTAATCGCTGAGATTGGCGTTGATGGTCGCATCCGTACCCACTTTGCACAGACCGTTGCCGCTACCGGCCGCCTATCTTCGGTCGGCCCAAATCTACAAAATATTCCAGTGCGCACTGAAGAAGGACGCAGTATTCGTAACGCCTTTATCGCAGGTAGCGGTTATATATCTTTATTAACCGCTGATTACAGTCAGATAGAAATGCGCATCATGGCTCACTTATCAAATGATGCCGGCCTACTTGCCGCTTTTGAAACTGGTGAAGATTTACACGCCACAGTAGCGGCATTGGTCTTTGGAGTTGCAGCAACCGATGTTGATCCAGAGATGCGCCGCCAAATTAAAGCGATGTCATATGGGTTGGCGTATGGTCTAAGCGCCTATGGGTTGGCAGCGCAATTAGATCTATCCCCGCCTGCGGCGCAAGAGTTAATGGATAAGTACTTTCTTCGCTTCGGTGGTATTCGTGATTACCTAAGTAGCGTTGTTGTCGAAGCGCGCAAAGTTGGTTACACCGAAACTGTTATGGGACGTCGTCGCTACCTGCCTGATCTGCTTCACGACAATCGCCAGCGCCGTGAAATTGCTGAACGGATGGCCCTGAACGCGCCGATTCAAGGATCTGCCGCCGACATCATCAAGCAGGCGATGTTAAATGTGCAGGCAGCTCTGGTTAAAGAGAAGCTGGGATCTCGCTTGTTATTGCAGGTCCACGATGAATTGATCTTGGAAGTTGTCGCCGGCGAAGAAGAGAAGTTAACGGCCTTAGTTCGCCGCGAGATGGCTGCGGCCTATCCGCTAAGGGCTCCGTTAGATGTCAGCGTTGGAATCGGTAAGAGTTGGAATGAAGCAGCGCATTAAAGATAGTTAGCGCCAGTTAAGTAGTAGTTGGCGAGTTATCTGACATGGCCGCTAGATCTTCTTCCTCAGTTGGTATTCGATCTGCGGCAGCTAAGCGTTTACGTCCTAAAGTTAAGATAATGAATCCGGTAATAATTGTGAAAGATGTAATCGACATTGCAAAGCGCGGTGAATAAGTCTCAGCGATCCAGCCTCCGGCAGCTGAACCAATCGACATTAAAGTTCCTTCGACAGTCCAGATCCAACCCATCATGCCAACTGCAGATCCCTTAGGGCGAACCGCTTCCATAACTTCCCAATAAAAGACTTGGATAGTTCCACCGATTAAACCAAGAAAGGCACCCGCTACCGCCATCGACCAACCGGGATAGGTAAAGACAATCGGAATTGAGATGAAGATCCAAACAAAGTAAGTCAGGCGCATCGCCTTTAGCGCAGATACTTTCTTAGAAACTAGCCCGCCAAGTAATCCACCAACGATATTGGCAACGCCCATTGCGGTGAAGACCCAAGCAGTGCGATGCGGAACGCCTTCTAAGGTTGCAAAGGCGGGAACTGCAACATCAAAGACGCCCCAACCAAAACCGATAAAACATCCTTCGATCATCAATAGCTGAATCGCCTTATTGCGCCAAATAGATGTGTGATCAGCATCTTTCTTCTCGGGTATCCAGTCACGTGAAACGCGTGTAAGTGCGAGTGAGCCACCACCGACGGCCATAAATATTGAAGCCACAACTAGCGCGCTACCAGGGTGCGATGAAAGTGCGAGCGATGTAGCAACAACTGGTCCGATTACGCCAGCTGTGCTCATGACCGATGTATCAACAGCGTAAGCAGTACGTAGGTAATCTTTTGGAACAATCATCTTCCATAACGGGCGAACCGATAAGTTAATTGGGGGAGCGCTTATTCCCATAATGAAGGCAGCCAAGAGAATTGCATTCTTATTCTCCATAGTGTTAAGCACCAACATCATTCCGGCATAACCTGGAACAAAGATACGTAGCGGCCACTTCTGACCAAATCGATCCATCAATGTGCCGCGCAATCCGGCAGTTGCAGCACCAGCTACCGAGTTAATTCCGATCGCAAGTCCGGCAACAGCGACAGATCCAGTGGTCTGTTGGGTCTTAAAAAATATGGAGAGCGCGACCATTCCATAGGCAACTCGCGCTGGAAATGCAGCGAGAACTAGTACCCAAACATTTGGGATGGCAAAGAGTTCTCTATATCGCTTCATTTGCAGTTAGTTTACGCCTGAGTAAGAGACGGATTTGCCCTACTACGCGCCGAAACCGTACGCTTACGCCCGTTCACCAGAATGGTTCTGGAGTCCTATTACTTTCTATCCCTACGGAGCAACTTGAGCACATCATCACCAGTCGTAGCAGTAAACGACATCGGATCGGCCGCAGATTTTCTTGCAGCAATCGAAGGCACA
>CANIAV010000127.1 GCA_947465365.1 Actinomycetota bacterium
ACTGTTGCGACCATCGTTTCAGGAAGGCTAAATACTTGATTTGCCGAATCTTCACCGAGGGCACCTTTTAATTCATAAAGTCCGCTGCCGAATACCGCAGGTAAAGCCAATAAGAACGAGTAACGAAGTGCAGCTTCGCGGCTATAGCCAAGCATGCGCCCCATTGCGATAGTTGCACCAGATCTTGAAACTCCTGGAACCAGAGCAAGTGATTGCGCTAGGCCATAGAGAATTCCATGTGCTGGTGTTAATTCATGTAGCTCTCGTTTAACTTTTCCATATTTATCGGCAAATCCGAGAATTACACCGAAGATAATCATTACAGAAGCAATTAACCAGAGTGAGCGAAAATCTTTCTTAATAACATCTTGGCCGAGATAACCCAACGCAACGATTGGAAGCGAGCCGATAATAATTAGCCAGCCCATGCGAGCATCGCGTTTTTCAGCACTATCTAATTGGCGGCGCGCAATCTGGCTTATCCAAGCTTTAATAATTCGTAGGATGTCACTTCTGAAGTAGATAAGAACGGCAAGCTCGGTGCCGATTTGAGTGATTGCGGTAAATGAGGCGCCTGGATCTTCATTTGTGCCAAATAGAGCACCTGCGATTCGGATATGCGCACTTGATGAGATGGGTAGAAATTCGGTTAGGCCTTGCAACACGCCTAGAAAAATCGCTTCGAACATCAAATCCTCTTTCTATATCAAGCATTTGCGCAGGCCCTAACTGTGCAAACAATACACTTAATTCATTATGAGTTTAGGTTTGGTGCTTCTCTTAGTCTTGATCGGATTCCTGATCGGGCTTTCCAAGACCGCCATCGGCGGAATCGGCATGATAAATGCTGCCTTGTTGGCAACCGTATTACCCGCTAAAGAGTCAACTGGTGTGATGTTGGTTTTGCTCATTACTGGTGATCTATTTGCAATCGGTGTTTATAAAAAACATGTGGAATGGCAAGTCTTAAGAAAGTTAATTTGGCCAGTTATTGCAGGAGTTATCGTTGGCGCATATTTCCTGGCTCATTCAACAGATCAATCACTTAAGAAAACTATTGGCTGGATTGTTTTGATTCTGGTTGCTCTTTATCCAGTAAGTCAACGCCTGCAGAAACAAGATATCGATATCAGTTTGAAATATCCCAAGCCGCTACGGATCGTTTTAGGTTATATGGCCGGCTTTATGAGCATGGTTGCCAATTCAGGTGGCCCACCGATGAGTATCTATTTGCTGCTGCGACGCAATTCGGTTATGAATTTTCTCGGCAATACTGCTTGGTTCTTCTTTGTGATTAACGTCTTCAAGCTGCCCTTTACCTTGGGGCTAGGACTCTTGGATTTTCATTCATTTCACTATATTTTCCCGGCGCTACCTGCAGTTCCAGTCGGAGCAATTATTGGTCGCAAGCTAGTTTCCAGAATAGATCTAGAGCTCTTTCAAAAGATCACGCTTATTACAGCCGCAGCTGCCGGCCTTAACTTGATAATTCGTTAACCGGCGTCAACTTATATTGTTTTAGCAAAAGATAAGTAGTCGTGGCCAACGCCATCTTCTAAGAACAAGTTCTTCATCGTGCCTTCAAAGCTCCAGCCAGCTTTCTCAAAAGCGCGGCGCATTGCAATATTTGCCGCATCAGTTGAACCTTCTAAGCGATGGAAATTATTGGCTTGCGCCCAATCCCAGGCTAGTTCAAGCGCTTTAGTTCCGGCACCTTTGCCTT
The DNA here is from genome assembly GCA_947465365.1 of Actinomycetota bacterium. GTDB lineage: Bacteria > Actinomycetota > Actinomycetes > Nanopelagicales > Nanopelagicaceae > Planktophila. The sequence continues at coordinate 1,724 of CANIAV010000127.1, forward strand.
GTTGTTCTGCAGCAATATCGATTCCAATGTGGGCAACGCCTTCTGGCATCGTTCTATCGCAGTGGCGTAACTGCACATCGCCAATCAACTCCTCATCTCTTGCCAAAGCCAAGTGAAGGTAGTGATCAATCCATTTTCCGGTTCCATCGAAGCGAACCTTAAAGCGCAGCTTGGCATCAGGGGTTTCTAGCCCACGTACTTGGCAGGCACGCTCAAACTCTTCTTCCTTGTATGGGCGAAGTTGAAAACTCATAGATAGAACTTTATGGCAAAAAGGCAATATCTACTAAGATGGAAATATGACTCAATCACCATTCTTGTTTATGAAGGAAAATTCACAAACAGTTCTGTGGAATGACTCGGCTGATCCAAAAGAGTTAAAGGATGCCCTTACTTGGGGGATCGTTGGCGCAACGTGTAACCCAATTATCGCCCTGAGCGCTATCAAGGCAGATAAGGACTATTGGGTTGGTCGCATCAAGGAATATGCCAAGGCTCACCCTGCGGCAACTGATGATCAAATTGGTTGGGCGATGGTTGAAGAACTCTCTGTCAATGCGGCAAAAATCCTTGAGCCAGAGTTTGAGAAATATAACGGGCGCAATGGGCGCTTATCTATTCAAACCGATCCTCGTAATTTCCGTGATGCCAAAGCTCTGGCCGATCAAGCTTTTGAATTCTCCAAGATTGCTAAAAACATAATCGTTAAAATCCCTGTTACATCAGAGGCAATTAGCGCATTTGAAGAAGCCACCTATCGCGGCGTAAGCCTTAACGCCACAGTGTCATTCTCAGTTGCCCAAACCATCGCAGTTGCTGAGGCTATTGAACGCGGACTTAAGCGCCGTGAAGCCGAAGGCTTAGATATTTCGCAAATGGGCCCAGTGTGCACAATCATGGTTGGGCGCGTAGATGACTGGGTAAAGGTATCGGCTGAAAAATCTGGTGCGCTAATTGATCCAGGTGTCATGGAATGGGCCGGAGTTGCCGTCTTTAAACATGCACATCAGATCTATAAGCAACGTGGTTATCGCACGCGATTACTATCTGCGGCATTTCGCAATCACATGCATTGGAGCCAGATTATTGGTGGGGATGCCGTTATCTCTCCCCCATATGGGTGGCAGGTAAAGATAAATAACTCTGGAATTATCCCAAACCCAAATAGCATCGAAGAGCCAGTGGATCCAACTATTTTGAAGACGCTTCAAACCCTGCCTGAGTTCAACAAGATGTATGACGTTGATGGGCTAAAAGAGAGTGAGTTCACCAACTTTGGTGCAACTTTGCGCACTCTGCGCGGATTCTTACAGTCTGCAAATGATCTAGAAGCATTCGTTCGCGATGTAACGGTTCCTAACCCAGATAAGTAAATATGGAAGAGCACGAGCAAGAGGTAATCAATCGTTGGGGCGATACCACCGCCTATAAGGAATCTACTGCTCGCACATCTAAATACACTCAAGCAGATTTCGCAGCCGCCAAGATTGATCAGGAAGCGGCCACAGAGCTTTTTGTCTACGCCTTTGGAAACGGCTTATCCGTTGACTCGGATAAAGCCCAAGCAGCACTTCTCGCCCACAGGGCGGCGATTTCCAAATGGTTCTATGACTGCTCTATTGAAATGCAGAAGAATTTAGCCCTTATGTACGTATCAGATCCGCGCTTTAAAAAGTATTACGACGGCCGTGTAAATGGCTTGGCGCAATATATACACGATGCGATATTGGCTCAATAATCCTTAAGCCATAGTAAAATTTCCGCCATGACATTTACAGGATTTAACTTTCTAAGCATATTGGTTGCATTCGGATTCTCATTTGTAAG
>CANIAV010000128.1 GCA_947465365.1 Actinomycetota bacterium
ATTATGGCAACGGCAAATGGAACGGCGCGAACTTGCAGAGCCTGCGCAACTTGTGGCTGGGCATCAACATCAACGCGGCCCAGTATCCAGCTGCTTTCGTAAGCGAGTTCTAAAGCGCCAAGAGTTGCAAGAACTTCTTGCGATTCAGGTGATCTTGGTGACCAACAAATTAAAATTACTGGCTTGCCCTTTGATAAGGCTAAAAATTCATTAGTTAAGTTCTCGGGTGTAATTTCAATTCCTGGCATCGGGCCGGCAGCTTCTGCCTTTGGCTTACCGAGTGAACTTAAATCAACAGCGCGTCCAAAGTTAGGAGGCAGAGTCATTTACTTTGCCCCCATTTCTACTCCGGAATCGCGCCTAAAAGGCAGTACATCATCGATATAAGACTGTGCTGCAAAGGTTAGTCCAACATCGTGGCCTTCGCGCTCACTTAGATACCAGCGATGTTCTAGAACTTCATGGAAGAACTGCGCTTCTTCAATTCGGCCAGTTAAATTCTGCGGAATCATCTCAACAATTGGACGATAAGTTTCATTAAGCCAGCGCCTTGCTGAATCTGCAATCGGTGGTTTTGGACTCTCTTCGCGACCACGGAAGCGATCGAGCGATGCAAGTAAACGTTTTGCTTGCAAAGCCTCTGTCTCTAAACCAGTTAGCTCGCGCAAACGATTGCGGTGATAGCCAGGAGCAACCAACTTTGGTTGGAAATATAATTTTTGTGATTCACCATCTAGCGAGACAGATACCTCATCAACTGCAAAACCCAGATCATGTAATTGGCGCATGGCGCGTTCGACCGCATGGCGATCCTTTGGATCTAAGACTTGACGTTCTTTCAGCGCTTTCCAGATTCGGTGATAACGCTTGATCACTGCTTCACTGGCACGAATTGGATCCATACCTGGATAGAGAACACCGGAGAGTGCTAAATCTTCTAGTTCTGCAGCAACGTTAAAGTGCGCAATCTCTAAATCATGTTCACGCTGGCCATCGCTAAGTGATTTCTGAAATTCGCCGGTTTCAGCATCGACTAAGTAAGCAGCAAATGCTTCAGCATCGCGACGAAATAGCGTGTTTGAAAGTGAGCAATCTCCCCACCAAAATCCCAATAAATGTAATTGAACCAAGAGCAATGCCAGCGCATTTGCCATCATCGTTATGTCATTGGACGTTACATCTTTACCACTTAATAAAACGCGATAAGGAAGTGAATATGGAAGGAAACGTGTAACAAGTGCGCAAGGAAGTTCTTCATTTGCTTCATTTGTGCGCCCTTCAATTACCGCAATGGATTGCACACTAGGTGCGCCTAGATGAGCAAGCTCGCGCAGGGCTTTATATTCGCGATTGGCAAACTCTGAGACTGTTTCCTTAACGGCATAGACTTCAGAATCAGGATCATCGGTTGATCGCACCAAACGAACCACGTGGCGCGAGATGCCGCGCTTTTCCGCAAGAGCCGGATCTTCTGGCCACTCTTCTAAATTGATCTGCCAGGGCAGCCCAGTAACGGCGGCGATTTCCTCGCCTAATCCCGTAATGCGCAACGCCATAGCGCAAGGATATCGCTTTAGAATAGGTGACATGGCTATAACTGATCGCATCAAACGTAAACCTAAGGCAAACACTGCGCCAACAGATTTTGGAACTCAGGGCCACCCATTAGATAGATCACATCCCTTCTACTTTGGATTCGTTGGAACTCTTGGTGCCCTTGTCGCCATAGTTTTGATGCGCGCTCTTGCCAGCACCAGCCAGATATTTGTACTAATTATTGTGGCGCTCTTCTTGGCAACTGGTTTAAATCCTGCCGTAGAAGCGATTCAGCGACGCGGAATGTCACGCACAAATGCAGTTGTAATAATTTTTATCTCAGTAATTGTCTTTGTTGTTTTCTTTATAGCAGTTGTAATTCCACCGGTTGTTTCACAGGGCACACAGCTAATCAATAGCGGTCCTGCTCTGCTTGCTGAATTAAAAAATAACTCAACAATCGCAGATTTAAATACTCAATTTGGCATTATCGATACTCTGCAAGCGAAATTGAAAGAGATAACCGCAGATGGAACGCTAATTATCTCGGCCTTTGGTGGCGTCATCGGCGTTGGTAAATCCGTACTTTCCGGAACCTTTACCGCGCTAACCGTTTTGATTCTTACTCTTTACTTCATTACCTCCTTGCCACAAATGGTCGACCTGGGCGTTCGCTTTGTTCCAGCTAGCCGGCGCGATCGGGTCTCTCGCCTGGTTAACGCAGTAATTTCCCGAGTCGGGTCTTTTGTTGGCAGTCAGATAGTTATCGCCTTTATGGCTTCGGTATTTGTACTCGCGCTATCTCTTGTACTCGCGCTGCCATCGCCAATTGCGATAGCAATGATTGTCTTGGTCTGTGGATTAATCCCGCTGATCGGTCACTTTATTGGCTGCTCTGTCGTAACAATTATTTCCCTTACCCAGTCAGTCTCAACTGGGTTAATCGCCTTTGTTGCTTACGTGGTTTATGTTCAAGTGGAAAATTACCTAGTTACACCACGTATTATGAAACGCACCTTGGCTGTGCCTGGTGCAGTAACAATTATTTCAGCGTTAATTGGATCATCACTACTTGGTCTAATCGGTGGCTTGCTAGCCGTACCGGTTGCGGCATCAATTATCTTGATACTTGACGAAGTGGTATTTCCACGAGCAGATAATTCATAATATAAAATACCCCCTAAACAATTTCTGTTTAGGGGGTATTTTTATCTAATTACGATGCAGCGTGCACATCCAGGTTAGCCTTCACGATATGCACCTTAAAGGTCCATAGATTTTCTGAGTGTGGATCGATGATCAACTCAACCCAGTGGTTGAATCCTGACCCGAATGTCTGAACACGCGTAAAGTTTTCTACGAGTGATCCCTTATCCTTTTCAACTAACTTTCCAGCTGTTTCGTTCATTGGCATATCAACCTGGTACCAGTGCTCATCGCCATTTTGTAGCAATACCGGCTTCTTGAACTTCAAGGTATTTGTTAGAAGTGCTTGTTTAACATTGGCAAAAGCTGCTGTGTTTTCGTTGTTTGGGGCCGCGGCATCACGTGCGTAGCCTTCCCAGTCCATATTGGCTTGAACTAGAACAATTACACCTGCCGAACCATCTGCAGCTGCCATTGCAAAACCCTTGTTGATCCAGGCAACGTTTGCTGCATCGCGAGCTTTATATTCGACATCATCGCCATCTTTGGCCGCATCGTTATAAGTCTTAAACGTTGGAGTAGCTACAGCCGAGTTATTTGCAGAACCTGGTACGTGAGGAATGATGTAGGTAATTCCCTTGTAGCTAAACATTTGCATTTCTGGGTAAACCGAATCATGCATTACGCCAATTCGAGATGGTGTAGTTCCCATTGAGTTTCCAAGAGTTATATATGTTGCATCGGCCTTTTGGAAGAAATTAGAGCGAACTAGCGCAAGACGAGAAAGTGGATCAAAACCACCTTTAACTGCGCGGTCGCAGTCGACCCATTCGTTATCGCCGATTGTGTAGAACAAAGG
>CANIAV010000129.1 GCA_947465365.1 Actinomycetota bacterium
CGTTGCGCGGATCCGTGATTTCGCATCTGATGTTGCAGTATTAACAATTGCTGCCAATACTGAAGTTGCAGAACCAATTCTGCTCAAGCGTTCAGCAGGTGCTTTAGATTCAGCAGAATTTTCTCGCGTCTTAATTCGCGTAGAAAACCATGCGCGAGCAACTGTGATCATCGAGAACACTGGTGATACTCATCTAGCTGAAGATCTAGAAATTTCAGTTGCTCCAGGTGCCAGCCTTACCTTGGTATCGCTGCAAGAGTGGGGATCGAAGAGCGTTCACGCTGGTCGCCAACATGCAGTCGTCGATCGTGATGCCACCTTTAAATCAATTGTGGTCACCATTGGTGGATCACTTGTGCGACTTCTTCCAACAGTTGAGTTTGCCGCACCTGGTGCATCATGTGAACTCTTAGGCGTGTACTTTGCAACATCCGGACAATTCTTCGAACACCGTATGTTTGTTGACCATAAAGTTCCCAATGCCAAATCACGCGTAAATTACAAAGGCGCTTTAGCAGGCGACCAAGCCCACACTGTGTGGATCGGTGATGTATTTATCCGTGCTGCGGCGGAAGGTACCGATACTTACGAGCTCAACCGTAACTTGCTACTTTCTGATGGCGCCCGCGCAGATTCAGTTCCTAACTTAGAGATCGAAACTGGCGAAATCGTTGGCGCAGGACATGCCAGCACAACCGGACGCTTTGATGATGAGCAACTCTTCTACTTAATGTCACGTGGCATTAATTTGGCAGATGCGCGTCGTTTAGTCGTCCGAGGTTTCTTTAACGAGATCATCTCTGAAATCGGCGATGAAGTCATTCAAACTCGTTTGATGGATCGCATTGATGACGAACTTGCTAAGGCAGGTGCATAAATGGCTGATCTATCACTAGCAACTCTCGTCGCTGGAAAGCCAGTAAAGCTGGAGAAGGCCGGACGCACAATCTGCGTCACTCGCGTTGGCAATGAAGTCTTTGCCATTGACGATACTTGTTCACATTCTGATGCCTCGTTATCTGAAGGTGAAGTTACAGATTTCAAGATCGAATGTTGGCTCCATGGCGCCGAATTTGATCTACGCACAGGGGAGGCGTTAACGCCTCCTGCAGTAGCACCAGTAAAAATTTATTCAGTAATCGTTGACGGAGACTCCGTCACGGTAGAAGCGTAGTGAGGTAATTCGATGAGTACATTAGAAATTCGCGGTTTGAAAGTATCGGTAGATACTGAAAATGGCGCAGTAGAAATTCTTAAAGGCGTCGACCTCACAATTAAATCTGGTGAAACCCACGCGATCATGGGCCCAAATGGTTCAGGTAAATCGACTCTGGCTTACTCAATCGCAGGTCACCCTAAATACAACATCACCGGCGGAACAGTGACGCTAGATGGTGCCGATGTTCTTGAGATGACAGTTGATGAGCGCGCCAAGGCCGGACTCTTCTTAGCGATGCAGTACCCAGTTGAAGTACCTGGCGTATCTGTCTCTAACTTCCTGCGTACGGCAGTAACTGCGCTTCGTGGCGAGGCTCCAAAATTGCGTACTTGGGTAGGCGAAGTAAAAGGTGCGATGGAAGCTTTAAGTATGGATCCATCATTTGCCCAACGCAATGTCAATGAAGGTTTCTCGGGTGGAGAAAAGAAGCGCCACGAAATCATGCAACTTGAACTCCTTAAACCAAAGATTGCGATCTTGGATGAGACAGATTCAGGTCTAGATGTTGATGCGCTGCGAATTGTCTCCGAAGGTGTTAACCGCGCTAAAGACAATAATAATATTGGCGTTGTATTGATTACTCACTACACCCGCATCCTTCGTTACATCAAGCCTGATTTCGTACACGTCTTCGCTAATGGAAAGATCGTTGAAGAAGGCGGACCAGAGCTGGCCGATAAGTTGGAAGCCAATGGTTATGCGGAGTACGTCACCGCGTAATTTGCTATGACCTTTGATCCGCTAGCCATTCGTAAGGATTTTCCGATCTTTAATCGGAGTATTCGCGATGGCAAACGGTTGGTCTATCTCGATAGCGGGGCAACTAGCCAAAAGCCAAAGGCTGTAATACAGGCAGAGTCAGATTTCTATAGCCAACATAACGCTGCCGCCCATCGCGGTGCACATCAATTAGCAGAGGAAGCAACGGAAGCTATTGAATCAGCGCGCACGATTGTCGCTAATTTCCTTGGTGGGGCAAGCGATGAGATCGTATTTACTAAGAGCTCAACTGAGGCGCTAAACCTATTGGCTTACTCAATCGGCAACGCACCGGTTGGGAATCGCTTCCATCTAAAAGCAGGCGATGAAATTGTGGTCTCTGAGATGGAACATCATGCCAATCTCATTCCTTGGCAAGAACTGGCTAAGCGAACTGGCGCGGTTCTTAAATGGTTTGAAGTAAACCCTGATGGAAGGTTAGATCTTTCTGATATTTCTAAGGTGATCACAAGCCGTACCAAAGTTGTAGCGCTAACGCACCAATCAAACGTGCTGGGCACAATCAATCCACTGACTGAATTAGTAACGCGCACACATGAAGTCGGTGCCATTTTTATCCTGGATGCTTGTCAATCAGTTCCACATATGCCGGTTAACGTTGCCGAATTAGATATCGATTTTCTCGCATTCTCTGGCCATAAATCAGTTGGTCCAACTGGGGTCGGTGTTCTATGGGGTCGCAGCAATCTTTTAGCAGAGTTACCACCGTTTCTCTTCGGCGGATCAATGATTGAAAGCGTCACAATGACGGATGCGACTTGGGCTCCTGCACCACGAAAATTTGAACCAGGCGTTCCTAATATGGCGCAGATAGTTGGATTGGGCGCTGCCTTAAATTATCTAACCGCTATCGGCATGGAAAATATTCATGAACACGAGAGACAATTAACAAAATATGCTCTTGCAAAGTTGCAGGAAATTCCAGAGTTAAGAATCGTTGGGCCTACCGATATGTTCCTGCGCGGGGGAGCGGTCTCATTTACCTTAGGCGCTATCCACCCACATGATCTTGGCCAGTTCTTAGATAACGCAGGAATCGCCGTTCGTACCGGCCATCATTGCGCTTGGCCACTTACTCGCAAGATGGGCGTAGCCTCAACAACTAGAGCATCTTTCTATCTCTACAACACAAGCGAAGATATCGATGCGTTAGCCACGGGTATTAAAGATGCACAGAAATACTTCGGATAATGGAGCTAGATAACCTTTATCAAGAAGTGATTTTGGATCACTACAAGCGGCCGCAGAATAAGATGTTATCGCAAACTTTTGATGCGCAAGTCCACCATGTAAATCCTTCGTGTGGTGATGAGATCGACCTCAACTTAACCATCGTCGATGGCGTCGTAACTAATATTTCGTGGGATGGTGTGGGCTGCTCAATCTCCCAGGCCAGCGTATCGATTCTCAGTGATTTATTGACTGGCAAACCTATCGCCCAGGCATATTCGATCTTCGATCAATTTGTCGCACTGATGCAGAGTAAAGGCGCGGTTGTGGGAGATGAAG
>CANIAV010000130.1 GCA_947465365.1 Actinomycetota bacterium
ACTTACAACTTCGCTTAACTTATCAACTGCGCTCTCGTGTAAAACAATCGCTAGATCATAATTAGCAATTTCAGCAGCAATCTTCTTGTCATCTAAAACGCCCATTACAAAGGGAATGCGATTGCGCCGGGTCTGCTTGCTCGCTTCGCGCGCAGTCATAGCCAACTTCTGCATCAAATCTGGGGTTGCCTTACCAATCGAACGAGCAGCTGCCCACAATAAAATTACATCAGCACCGCCTGCGGTGTTTAACTCGATTGCTTCTTTAATCCGATCGCCCTTAGTTAAAGCTTGGGCAACGGTAAATTCAACAGGTAGCGCCTCCTCAAAACCAGATGAGGTAACACGTACAGTCATAGATTTCTTAGTAATCGCGATAACTTCAACTACCGACCAGGCACCTAGTCCGTTAGAAAGAGCGAGCGATTCTCCGATTTGGGTACGCAGCACGCGGATGGCATGGCCGGCGTCATCGCCTTCGAATTCGTAAGTGCTACCAATAGTTGTAGGTAGATCTGCAACGAAGAAGAGCGTGAGCATTAGCGACCGAAAGCATCTCTAAATTTGCTAAAGAATCCTTGCTCGTGTCCCTTTATCTTTACATCGCCAGGCTTTTCCCCGCGCGATGTTGCAAATTTACGTAATAACTCTTCTTGTTCGCGGCTTAGCTTGTGTGGCGTTTGTACCTCAACGTGCACGATTAAATCTCCGCGGGTTGCTGCGCGCAGACGCGTCATACCTTTACCGCGCACCGAAATCGTTGCCCCGCTTTGAGTTCCGGCACGGACTTCAACTTCTAGCGGGCCATCTAAAGATTCGACCATTACTTTGCTACCAAGCGATGCGGCAGCAAATGAAACTTCAATGGCAATATGCAGATTGTGGCCATCACGAATTAAGAATGGGTGTTCGGCTTCAACGATTTCCACATATAGATCACCTGCTGGTCCGCCGCCAGCGCCGACTTCGCCGCGGCCAGCAAGCTGAATACGATTGCCGGTTTCAACACCTGGTGGAATCTTGACTGAAATATTTTGGCGCGCACGTACTCGCCCATCGCCAGCGCATTCGCGACATGGATTTGTTATGACACTTCCGTATCCCTGACAAGACCCACAGGGACGAGATGTCATAACTTGACCTAAGAATGAACGCTGTACCTGTTGTGTCTCACCGCGGCCTTTACATACCTGGCACATCGCAGGCGCTGATGAATCAGCTGAACCTTGGCCACTGCACTTGGTACAAGTAACTGCATTTTCAACCGAGATATCTCGTTCAGTACCAAAGCAAGCTTCGTTTAAATCAACTTCAACGCGAATAAGCGCATCTTGACCTTGGCGCATACGTGGACGAGGTCCACGATTTTGTCCGCCCCCAAAGAAGGCATCCATGATGTCGCTAAAGCCACCGCCACCAAATCCCCCACCAAATCCCCCGCCAAAACCAGAACCACCCATGTCATATGACTGACGCTTTTGCGGATCGCTCAATACTTCATAGGCCGCGGTAACTTCTTTAAATTTATCTTGTACCGCAGGATCTGGATTCACATCCGGGTGCAGTTCACGCGCGATCTTGCGATACGCCTTTTTTATTTCATCAGCGGTGGCACCGCGATCAACACCGAGCGTTTGGTAAAGATCAGACATAAATTAATTGCTCTCCGATATATATCGTCCAACGTAACGAGCCACGGCGGTTACCGCGGCCATCGAACCTGCATAATCCATACGGGTTGGCCCAAGAACACCAAGTGCACCAATCGGCGAATTATCTGATCCGTAACCAACTGTTACTAGCGATGTCTGACGCAGATTAGTTTCACTCTGTTCGCCACCTATTCGAACTTGCACATTCTCATTGGCATCGCCCATTAAACGCATTAGAACTACTTGTTCTTCTAAAGCTTCCAGAATTGGTGATAGTGATCTTCCAAAATCTTCACCCGAACGCGCCAGGTTTGCGGTTCCGGAAATTGTCATCTTTTCGCCGCCCAGGCCTTCACCAATCATGGGGTGGGTAATTACTGCAACCTGCTTAGTTAAATCTGCTAACAACTTTGCAGATCTCTTCATCAACTGTTCTAGGTTATTTGCTTCATCTAAAAAGGTTTCAATGGCGCGACGTTCTGCAGTAGATAACGGCTTAACGGTCGCCAATTTATCCACGAAGACGCGATAGCCCAGATCTGTTGGGATTCTTCCCGCCGATGTATGGGGATGGGTAATCAAGCCTTCATCTTCTAAAACTGCCATCTCATTGCGGATAGTTGCAGGTGAAAGTCCAAGGGATGATTTATCAGCAATTGATTTTGAGCCAACTGGTTCTTGGGTAGCTACGTATTCATCGACGATAGCGCGCAAGATCTCCAGACGGCGTTGAGATTGCATAGTAATTTCTCTGGTATTCGCTTCTTTAGATAAGTACGAGTGCGATTGAAATCAAAGTTAGTAGAAAGAAGGCAGGAAATGCAGTCTTTAACTTACCTGCTCTAAAGTGAGTAAATACAGCACCGGCCATAAAGAACCACAACCCCAACAGCGGGAAGTAAGCCATCCATGTCCACTTCAGACCAAGAATTAAACCGAGGGCTAGCAAAGCTTCAAATACGCCGATAACGCGAGCAAGACCATCTTTAACATTTACATCGCGGGTGCCAGATAGACCTTTTTCATTTCCACTGGCTTTGCTTAAGCCTGATACGACGAATACAAGCGCCAGAAAGGATAAAAGGATAGTTGCGTTAGTGGTCATGGGCTAAAGGTACTACAGGGCCTTAGCCCAGCGCCTCTCGGACTAAGCGATCGGCGATTAGCCGACCTTGAGCCGTCAATTGCAGGTGTTTATCAATCAGATTTAAATGACCACTATTTTGATATTGCAAAATTCGAGTTTGTGCCGCATCGCTCAGCAAATCTAGCGCAAGACCAGTTCGCATTCTTATCGCCAGCATGATCGCTTCATCGCGCAGCTGCTCATCAGTTAAGAGTTCAGAGTCAGCAATCGGTGATTCTTTCGCAAATAACTTCTGCTTATATGCAGTTGGATGTTTCACATTCCAGAAACGCTTTTTATCAATATGCGAATGGGCACCAGGTCCAAGTCCCCACCAATTAGCGCTCTTCCAGTAAGCAATATTGTGCGCACATTCGTGCCCTGGCTTTGCCCAGTTAGAAAGTTCATACCAATCTAGCCCTGCCTCATTACACATCTGATCAACTAGCAAATACATATCTGCCATCAGATCATCAATTGGCATAGATAAATCACCACGTTTAATTTGTGCTGCCAGCTTTGTGCCAGTTTCCACAATCAAGGCATACGCGCTGATGTGATCGATATCTAATGAAAGCGCTTCAGTTACTGTGACGCGCCAATCTTCCAGTGACTCACCAGGTGTGCCGTAAATTAAATCAACGCTGATACTTTTAAAGCCGGCCGCACGCGCCATATCAACGGCGCGCTTCACATTTGCGGGATTGTGGGTGCGATCTAGAACTGCC
>CANIAV010000131.1 GCA_947465365.1 Actinomycetota bacterium
CCAAGCTGAATTAACTTCACCACTGACTACTCCTTAAGGATTTTCTCGACTAGTACCTGGAACGATTAATGGAAAGGTATTTACACCTACAGCATATTTAGGTTCAGCAATGTTGCGTGGAGTGGCTCACGCACAAGGATTTGCGTTAATTAGCCCTGGAGTAAACCCAGCGGGTAGCAAAGCCCGCTGGATCCCTTTCGCCTTTTAAAATTAAATTATTATGGGAGCGGGTTCGTCTTCGCTGGCAAGGGAAGTCTTATGAATCGGATCAGAGCCTTTAGTTAGTGGTTGATTAGTCCCGCCAACTTGATTCGAGATAATTTCTGCAGCGATTGAAATTGCAGTCTCTTCTGGAGTTCTTCCACCGAGATCCAATCCAATCGGGGATTTGAGTCTGGCAAGTTCTGCATCAGTCATCCCAACTTCCTTGAGTCTTAAGAGTCGATCCTCATGGGTGCGTCTGCTTCCCATCGCGCCGATATAACCGGCGTTGGTACGAAGTGCTATTTCAAGAACAGGCACATCAAATTTTGGATCATGTGTGAGTACGCAAATTACTGTGCTTTCATCTACATCAACTTTTGGAAGGTAGCGATGTGGCCAATCAATAATTACCTCATCAGCATCAGGAAAGCGGCGTTTGGTTGCAAAGAGCTCGCGCGCATCGCAAACGATTACGTAGTAACCCATAAATTTTCCAATGCGCGCAACCGCTGCGGCAAAGTCGATGGCGCCGAAGATAATCATGCGTGGCGCTGGCGCAAATGATTCAACGAATACCGAGACATCATCCATACGATTTTCACCATTTGGGCCAAGCTTTAACGTCTTAGTAGTTCCATGCATCAGGAGCGCGCGGGCTCCTTCGATTGCTGCATGGTCAAGTTGAGAATTTCCAAGAGTTCCATTTGCATCGCTTTTAGTAAGAACTATGCGCGCTCCAATGCCGGTTTTAGCATTGACTAGAGTTGCTACCGCGATCGCCTGCTTCTCTTCAATTTTATTTGCCACATCAGCAAATTCAGGAAAAGTGACTTGATCAATGTATTGAATATAAAGCTCAATCGTTCCGCCACAAGTTAATCCAACGGCAAAGGCGTTGTCATCGCTAACGCCATAAGTTACAGATTGAGAAATTTTTGTCTTGAGGACTTCAAGAGATGCTTCGTGAATTGCGCCTTCAACACAGCCACCAGAAACGCTTCCAATAACTTCGCCTGTATCTAGAACCGCCATCGCTGCTCCGACTGGTCGAGGAGCAGAGCTCCAAGTGCGAGTTACGGTTGCAAGAGCAAATGGTTTATTGGAGTTAAAAGATGGCAAAACCTCTTGAATGATTTCGCGCATGACGTAAAGTGTAGCGATGCAAGTTGGAATTATCTTGGCGGCCGGATCTGGTTCACGCATGGGTGCTCCTAAGGCAACCTTAGAAATAGCTGGCGTACGGTTGGTAGATAAAGCTGTATCTATATTTCACAACGCTGGAATCAAAGATGTATACGTAGTTTTGGGCGCATGGCAGGGTGAAGTTCTGGATGCGCAAGTTCTAATCAATCCAGATTGGCAGACTGGAATGGGAAGTTCACTTCGAACCGCACTGGAACATTTAGAAACACACCCAGAATTTACCGAGGCAATTATTTCGCTCGTCGATCTTCCAGGGATGACGGCAGCAGCAATTCGTGAAGTTGCAGAAAGTTCTCAGGAAATTGTCATGGGTTCTTTTCGTGGAAAGCCCGGCCACCCAGTCAAATTTGCACGAAAATATTGGAAAGAAATTATGGAGAGCGCTACTGGAGATTTTGGAGCCCGTAATTTTCTCAAAGGGCGAGACGATGTCATCTTTATCGCCCTTGACCACCTGGCAGATGGGAGAGATGTAGATACCCCCGAAGATCTAGCTGGGGTGGCAGACAGCTTGTAGTTCGCCCTGTAGTTGGAATTGTGAACGTATAACAATGAGATAACGGTTCAAATTGGCTCATTTTGAAGTGCGAACTTCTTGCGGGTGCTAGTACTGGATGTTAGGTTTCTCACACAATAAGGGAAGAGGGAAATCCATGGCCGTTGAATCTACAGGAAATGAACGCGGCAATCCTCGTTTATTTGAACTCATTGAAAACTCACCAAAGACTGGCGACAGCCCAACGATTTGGGCATGGCCACAAATTACAGAATTTTTAAAAGTAGCAAGTCAACCAGTGCAAGGTCCATGGCCGGCACATCAAGAACCACGTCCTAACCCAGATGCAGATTCAATGCCAGTTGCAGTAAAAGACAAGAAGAGCAAGTAACCGTAAAACTAAATTAGGGGAAATTAAATATGTATCCATCAAGATTTAAATATGAATCTCCGAAGACAATTGCGGAAGCAATTAAATTGCTCGATGCTGGCAAAGGTGAAGCAAAGGTATTGGCAGGCGGACAGAGCCTTGTTCCAATGCTAAAACTTCGTTTTGCTTTCCCAGATCAAATTGTTGATATCAACAATATTCCTGGTCTTGATTACATCCGCTTTGATGCCGATGGATCGCTCCACATTGGCGCCCTTGTTCGTCACGAACATTTGGAAAAGTCAGCAGAGATTGCAAAGCGCCAACCAACAATTGCAGCTGCAGCTCCACTAGTTGCAGATCCAATCGTTCGCGTACGTGGAACCTTTGTTGGATCTGTTTGTCACGCTGACCCACAAGGTGACTGGGCAGCAACGATGATCGCGCTAAATGGTTCAATCGTTGTTCAAGGTCCTAAAGGCAAGCGCACCATTGCGATGAAAGATTTTGTCCTTGGTCCTTATGCAAATTCTCTCAACTACAACGAGATTGCTATCGAAGCGGTAATTCCTGCCCCTAAAGGTGTTGCTCGTGGTGGCTACCTAAAGCTAGAACGTCGCGTCGGTGACTTCGCAACTGCATCAGTAGCGGTGGCTCTGGACATGAACGGTGACACAGTTCTTGGCGCAGGTTTTGCACTTGCTGGTGTTGGTGGAAAGACCATCGATGCCAACGAAGCAGCATCAGCGCTAATTGGTCAGAAGTTGACCGAAGCAACAATTGCAAAGGCGGCAGCACTTGTGGCTGCTAAGGCAGAGCCTCGTACAGATCACCGTGGCTCAGCCGAATACAAGCGCCACATCATTGAAACATTTGTTAAGAGAATCCTCGTTGCCAACTCCGCACAGAAAGTAGCCTAAAAATATGTCGAGCCTTTATGAAGAAATAAACACGCCTCCGGCAAGTGATATTCCGGTTCGCCGAGTAACGGTAAATGTAAATGGAGAAGCGCGCACAGCAAATGTTGAACCAAGACTCTTGCTCGCACATTTGCTTCGCCAAGGATTTAAATTAACTGGAACTCACACAGGTTGCGACACAACTAACTGCGGCGCTTGCACAGTACTTTTCGATGGTCGCCCAATCAAGAGTTGCACAATGTTCGCAGTGCAGGC
>CANIAV010000132.1 GCA_947465365.1 Actinomycetota bacterium
AAACTGCCACATCGTTGGGGTCGTGGCTAACCTTACCAGCCAGTCGTAGTTACCCTCACGTAGGGCTTACGCTCAACGAGATTAACTAATTGAGAAGATCTGGTGAAAGTCCGGCTTCAGTATCTGGAATTCCCAGCTCTCCTGCGCGTTTATCGGCCATCGCCAATAGGCGTCGAATGCGTCCGGCGATTGCATCCTTGGTCATTGGTGGCGATGCCAAGGAACCTAGTTCTTCCAAACTCGCTTGGCCATGGCTAATACGTAATTCGCCCGCCTCTTTTAAGTGATCAGGAATGGTTGGTCCCAATATCTCCATCGCACGTTGCACACGTGCTGCAGCAGCAACTGCCGCGCGCGCCGAACGACGTAGATTTGCATCATCAAAGTTGGCTAAACGATTTGCGGTAGCGCGAACTTCGCGACGCATCCGACGTTCTTCCCAAGCCAGAACACTTTCATGCGCACCTAAGCGAGTAAGTAGAACGCCAATGGCATCGCCATCACGAATCACAACGCGATCAACGCCGCGAACCTCGCGCGCTTTGGCGGTAATTCCTAAACGACGCGCTGCGCCAACTAGAGCCAAGGCAGCTTCCGGTCCTGGACAAGTTATCTCGAGTGAAGATGAGCGACCTGGTTCAGTTAGCGAACCATGTGCCACAAATGCACCACGCCAGGCAGCTTCGGCATCACAAATATTTGCCGCAACAACTTGTGGTGGAAGGCCGCGGATTGGGCGACCGTTGCTGTCGATTAAACCTGTCTGACGCGCTAGCGCATCTCCGGCTTCAATAACGCGAACTACATAGCGGCTTCCTTTACGTAGTCCGCTTGAGGAGAGAACTGCTAAATCACTGTCGTGGCCGTAGATGTCGGCAATATCTTTCTTTAAGCGACGTGCGCTCTGTGAAGTATCGAGTTCGACTTCAATCACAACTTTGCCGGCTGCGATATGAAGACCGCCTGCAAAACGTAAGAGTGAAGATACTTCGGCTTTACGGCAGCATGGCTTAGTTACTGAGAGACGACTGAGTTCGTCCTTTACCGCTGCGGTCATTGCCATGGGCTTATCCAAGCAGGGTTTCGCCGGCAATGTGCGAGAAAAGCGAGGTCAATTTTTTAGGGCTGTGATGAATTAATTCAGCGCTGTCGCGTAAATCGGCGACCACTAACTCTCCACCCGTACTTGAAAGATAATCTGCGATCTCATCTCCTTTTGAGACTAGCGTCTCATCTGCAATGACGTAGTCGAAGTTCAGACCAGGGGCGTACTCCTGCAAAATCGCAATGTGTTCAAGCGGGGTATATCCGGCGAATTCACCTGATGTAAAGATTTGGCCGCTGGCGCTTGCCGAATCAAGATTGAGAATTAAGAGTTTCTTCGCCTTAGATTTGATTAGAGCTTGGCGTTGTTCCGGAACCAATACATGCGGCAGGACGCTAGAGAACCAAGATCCTGGACCCATAACGATCCAGTCACAATCTGCAATTGCAGAAAGTGATTCTGGGCGGGCCTGGGGATTTTCGGGATGCAAACGCAGAGATTCTAATCGCCCCTTTGCAGTGGCAACTTCAACTTGTCCCTTAACGATAACTCTGCCGGTGGAGTTTACAAAAGTTGCTTCGATATCTAGCGGCTGCTTCGACATTGGTAGAACGCGACCGATAACTTTTAAAAGAGAACCAACGCGATCTAGACCGGCAACTGGATCTTCACCTTTATTCCAGAGCGCAGCTAAAAGTAAGTTCCCAACTGCATGGCCATCTAACGGACCGCTACTTTCGAAGCGATATTGCATAATCTCAGCCCAGCTGCGGCCCCATTCGTCATCGCCACATAATGCAGCAAGTGCCATACGTAAATCACCAGGAGGAAAGATAGGAAACTCTTCGCGTAAACGTCCGCTAGATCCACCATTATCGGCAACTGTAACTATTGCAGTGATATCAGAAGTAATTCCTCGTAGCGCAGATAGCGTTGCAGCTAAACCGTGACCTCCACCTAAAGCAACTACGCGGGGTTTATTGCCACTCATTCACGACCAACATCACGATGGGTGGCATGCGCTGAGATTTCGATATCTGAAGCACCGTTCGATAATTGCTTGGCAATTTCTACAGCAATAGCGACGCTACGGTGTTTGCCACCTGTGCAACCGATCGCGATCGTGACGTACTTCTTACCTTCTCGTAAATATCCCGGCATCATCTGGCGAATCACACCAACATAACTCTTTACGAATTCAGTAACGCCTTCGCTGGTGAGAACTTTCTTGGACACTTCCGGAGTCAGACCCGTAAGTGGACGAAGCTCTGGAATCCAATGTGGGTTTGGAATAAAACGACAATCTAAAACTAGATCGGCATCAACGGGGATGCCATATTTATAGCCGAAGGAAAGTACGTTAATGCGAATGGCATCGAGCATCCCAGCTGAGAAGATTTCACCTACTCGTTTCTCTAATTGGTGAACATTTAGATTTGAAGTATCAATTACCACATCTGCCCCAGAACGGAGTTCCTCTAATTTGGCACGCTCGCGTTCAATTCCATCGACGATACGATCTTTCGCCTGTAGTGGATGGGGACGACGAGTGGATTCAAAACGTTGCACTAACGATTGATCTGTCGCATCTAGAAAAAGTAAACGGTAAGCAATACCGCTTGTCTTAAGAGTTTGCAGGGCGCTATTTAGCGCATCAAAGAACTTACCGCCACGAACGTCAACTACGACCGCAAGTGATGAAATTTCAGATGCATTTGTTTGGATAGCTAGTTCTGGCAGTAAAGCAGGTGGCAAGTTATCGACTACATACCAACCCAGATCCTCTAAGGCGTGCGCCACAGTAGAGCGCCCGGCACCTGACATGCCGGTGACGATCAATAACTCTTTATTGGCCATGTCTATATTCTGCCTGCCCTGTCAAGGATCGCTAAATTCATAGGATCTCCCCCGTCTGCATATCAACGCCGGCGATATCTGCGCCATCTGCCTGGCGTTGTAAATGTTGGAAGATAATTTCTGCGATCTTCTCACCGATGCCTGGTGTTTGGGCTAGGTCGACCAGTGTGGCCTTGCGCAGCGCAGCAACAGATCCAAAGCGCTCCAACAAAGCTGCGCGACGGGAACGACCCATCTGCGGTATATCATCGAGAACAGATTCCAGCATTACCTTAGAACGGCGAGATCTATGGAAGGTGATCGCAAAGCGATGTGCTTCATCGCGAATGCGTTGCAGCAAATACATTCCTTCGCTAGTTCGCGGCAGGATAAGTGGATCAGAGTTGCCGGGACGCCAGACTTCCTCCAGACGTTTAGCTAAACCGCAAAGGGCAACATCGGTAATTCCAAGTTCATCTAGTGCACGTTGGGCAGCGGCAACTTGTGGCGCTCCCCCGTCAACAACTATCAATTGTGGTGGATAGGAGAAT
>CANIAV010000133.1 GCA_947465365.1 Actinomycetota bacterium
GAATTTATGATCCACAACTGCGCGCATCTTATGAAGAGTGCAAACGTTTAAATTCGCTACACGGTAAAACTTATTACTTAGCAACGCTGCTGCTACCGGCTGCTAAACGCCCCTTTGTTCACGCTCTATATGGATTTGCTCGCTATGCCGACGAGATAGTCGATGACCTTGCTTCTACTTTAACACCTGCCCAAAAGGCAGAAGCGCTAAGCAAGTGGAGCTCTGAAGTTCTAGCCGGACTCAAATCTGGCACAACTAGCGATGCCGTCGGCAAGGCGCTAATTGATACGGTGCAACGTTTTGCTATCCCCCACCAACATTTTGTGGATTTTCTTCATTCTATGGAGATGGATTTAACGGTAACTCAGTACAAAACTTTCGACGATCTATATGAATACGTATACGGATCAGCTGCTGTAATTGGCTTGGAGATGGTGCCGATATTGGGCGGCGATACTGTTAATTCACTGGAAGCGGCGAAAGATCTTGGTGTGGCATTTCAATTAGCTAACTTCATTCGCGATGTAGCCGAAGATTTAGATCGCGGTCGCATTTATCTACCCCTTGATGAACTAGCCGAACATGGCGTAACTCCAGAGATGCTATATGCGCGCAAATTAACGCCCGAGATAATTAGCGCTCTTAAGTTTCAAATCGCACGAGTTAGACAATTACAAAAGGCAGCCGAACCTGGTATTGCGCTCTTAGATAAGACTAGCCAGCCATGTATTCGCGCCGCTAGCGAGCTTTATTGCGGAATCGTTGATGAAGTTGAAAAGATTGGTTTTGACATCTTTAACAAACGAGCAAAAACTTCAACTGCCCGCCGCGCACGAGTTGCTGCCCGCGCCTATATCGACGCAGTGATCGCTCGTATCGGCTAAAGTATTAAATGCGGGAGCCGCTAATACGGCTGAGAGGATCTGAGATTCAGATCGACCGCTTGACCCATCCGGTAATGCGGATGTGGAAAGGATTTAATAATGCCTTCTATCTATAACTTTCTCTCTGGGAATTTAGCCACCATCTTTGGTTATGACCTTTCCTATCTAGAATTCTTTGCAGTTATTACCTCATTTATTGGCGTTGCTTTGGGAATAACTGGAAAGCGAATTACCTGGCCTTGGTGGGCGATTAGTTCAGCCCTTTACGGCGTTCTCTTTATCCAATGGGAGCTCTTTGCAAGCGCTGCTTTACAAATCGTATTTATCATCGCTGCAGTAATGGGTTGGTTTGGATGGGAGCCAAGTGGCGCTCGGCCTGGCTCAATTAAAAACAGAGAACGCGCGGTGATTTTAATTGCAATTACCTTAGCGACTCTTGCTCTGGCACCAATACTTAAATCGATGGGGGCGGCTTCAACTTATGTTGATGCAGTTCTCTTCTTTGGCAGCCTAGCCGCACAGATCTTGATGGTCTATGAAAAGTATGAGAACTGGCCGCTTTGGTTAGTTGTAGATCTTGGATACACCGCTCTCTATGCTTCGCAAAAATTACTTTTCACTTCGTTGCTCTATGCTGCATTTACAGTCTTAGCCGCTATGGGATGGAGTAAATGGTATGCAGCTCATCGCAGCGCTATTAGATCTCTGTAGCGAAAAAGAACGTCCCATCATTGCAATTGATGGTCCGGCCGGTGCCGGCAAGACAACTTTGGCTCATGAAATTTACCTAGCGCTCTCCCCAAAGATGTCTGTAAGCGTTATTCACATGGATGATTTATATGATGGTTGGGATAACGCTCTCGGTGAAGATTTAACTTCAGTTTTACAATATTTGGCAGCTCAACATCGGAGTAATTCTGCAGCCGAGATTAGACGCTATAACTGGACAACTTCATCCTTTGGTGAAAGTGAAACTATTGAGCCAGCAGATTTATTGATTTTAGAAGGCGTCGGAAGCGCAGATAAGTCGCTGCAAGATGAATTGGCGGCACTTATATGGATAGATATCGACCCCGAAATTGGTGTGATGCGAGTTATCGCCCGTGATGGCTATCAAGTACAAGATGAAATGAAAAAGTGGCTTGGCACACAGCAAGAATATTTCTCTCAACACTCAACGCGTGAAAAGGCAGATTTCATACTAACTACCTAAAATTGTCGATATGTCTGACCTTACTGGCGAGCTAATTGATGGGCGCTATCAGCTCATCCGCCAAATGGCAGCCGGCGGCATGGCCACGATCTATGAAGCACTTGATACACGTCTAGATCGCAAAGTTGCGGTCAAAGTCATGCATCCACATTTGGCACAAGATGAACAATTTGTAGAACGTTTTATTCGCGAAGCAAGAGCATCGGCTGCCTTATCTCATCCAAACATTGTCTCTGTGCAAGACCAAGGTTGGAACCAGCACGGCAGCCCCGCAGTCTTTTTAGTCATGGAGTTAGTCGAAGGCCACACCTTGCGAGAATATTTAAATGAACAAGGTGCGTTATCAGTTGACGCTGGTATCAAATTCTTACTTCCGGTCTTAAGTGCCTTAGCTGCTGCTCATAAAATGGGAATCGTCCATCGCGATATCAAGCCCGATAATATTTTGATCTCTAAAGAGGGACGGATCAAGATCGCTGATTTTGGTTTAGCTAAAGGTCCTCTTCTTGGCACAACTATGACCGCCGAATCCAGCATCGTATTGGGAAGCGTTTCTTACCTATCCCCCGAACAAGTACAACGCGGCATCGCCGATGCGCGCAGCGATGTTTACTCCGCTGGAATTACCGCCTTTGAGATATTTACTGGTGAGAAGCCATTTGCCGGTGATGAACCAATTCAAATCGCCTATATGCACGTCAATGAGCGCGTTCCGTTGATGAGCACCAAGCGCAGCGGAATTCCACCTGAGTTAGACCAGTTAATTTATCGGGCTACTAATTCTGATCCTGATGCACGCCCCCGTGATGGTGGCGAGTTCCATAAAGTGCTCACCTCTATTGCTCAAGCCCTTGACCCAAATCAAAAACAGTTGAGTTTGGAACTAGATATACCAATTGCTCCGATGCGCCCGGCATCAAAGAAACCATCGCGCCGAGAACGGGCGCGAATTGAAAAGGAAAAGACTGTGGCCATAAAGAAGATGGAAGATACCAGCGAAAATACAAGAGCTGACGGTAAAGAGACAACTGCGCAATTGCGAAAAAAGAAGAAGCTCAGCAAGCGCGTACGTCGCAATCGTTATATCGCAGCAGGCCTGGCCATCGCCCTGGGAGTTTTTGGTTGGTATGTATTGGTCGGTCCCGGTTCAAAAGTTGTAGTTCCTTCAATTGTTGGTGCCACAGAAAAAGAAGCAACCAATGCACTTACTCCCCTAGGCTTAACGTTGGTAATAACCGAAAAACGCTTTGATGAAGAGATCTCTAACGGTCAAATTATTGAATCTGATCCAGCAGGTGGTGGCAAAGTCGATGC
>CANIAV010000134.1 GCA_947465365.1 Actinomycetota bacterium
AAATCAATCGCAAAGCTGCGAACCAAGCAGGTAGTTGTGGCCTTTGCTGCAGAGACCAATAACGACTTAGCGGCTGCTCAAGCAAAAATGGAGGCGAAGGGCGCTAATATTCTCTATCTAAACAATGTATCAAATGGTGCGATCTTCGGATCGTTAGATACAGAGGGCTTTATCATCACGAGCAATGGCGCTCATATTCCAGTTCCACTGACCAGTAAAGACACGCTTGCCGAGCTATTACTCGATCAAGCGCTAAACCAGTTAGGTTAATCCAATGTCGAAACGCTTATTTACCTCCGAATCAGTAACTGAAGGCCATCCAGATAAGATCGCAGATCAAATCTCAGATGCGATTTTAGATTCGCTACTGTCACAGGATCCATCTAGTCGCGTTGCGGTTGAGACACTCATCACCACTGGACAAGTCCACGTTGCTGGTGAAGTTACGACCAATGGCTATGCCGACGTTATGGGAATTGTTCGCGATACCGTTATTGGAATTGGTTACGATTCATCGGTTAAGGGCTTTGATGGCAATAGCTGTGGAGTTTCTATCTCGATCGGACAGCAATCTCAAGATATTGCTCAGGGCGTAGATGATGCATATGAAAATCGTGTTGCATCCTCAGTTGATCCGCTAGATTTGCAAGGCGCAGGAGATCAGGGCTTGATGTTTGGTTATGCCTGCGACGATACAAAAGAGTTGATGCCGCTTCCAATTTGGTTAGCTCACGAACTAGCTCAACAACTTTCCGCCGTTCGCAAATCAGGAGCTTTGCCTTACCTACGTCCAGATGGCAAGACCCAAGTAACTATTGAATACGATGGAGATAAGGCAGTTGCTTTAGATACGGTTGTGATCTCGAGCCAACACGCTGAAGAAGTAGATGTTGTTAAGAAGTTAACTCCAGAGATTATTGAACATGTCATCGAACCAGTTCTGGCCAAGATTGATCTACCTCGCAAAGATATGCGAACACTTATCAATCCAACGGGGCGCTTTGTGATCGGTGGACCTATGGGAGATGCCGGTCTAACGGGGCGAAAGATTATTGTCGATACATATGGCGGAATGGCCCGCCACGGTGGTGGAGCATTCTCGGGTAAAGATCCATCTAAGGTTGATCGGTCTGCAGCCTATGCAATGCGCTGGGTTGCTAAGAACGTAGTTGCAGCAGGTCTTGCACGACGTTGCGAGGTTCAAGTTGCCTATGCGATCGGTAAAGCGCAACCAGTTGGCGTCTTTGTTGAAACTTTTGGCACAGAAACGGTTCCAGTGCAAAAGATTCAAGATGCGGTAACAACTGTATTTGACCTGCGCCCAGCAGCAATCATCCGCGATCTAAATCTATTACGTCCAATTTATTCAAAGACTGCTGCCTATGGCCACTTCGGTCGCGAACTTCCTAACTTCACTTGGGAGTCAACATCGCGAGTGGATCAACTTCGCGCAGCCGTTAAATAACTTTACGGAATTTGCCGTGTCGACTGCGCGGCCGCTTCGCCTAAAGACCGAGACGGCAAAACGCACTGAGAAAGTAGCGGCGGCACAAAACCCGATCGCTAAAGTATGGGTTGATAATTCGATTGCGCATTTAGATGGGTTATTTGATTATCTAATTCCAGAGCGTTTTGATCTCGATGCCAAAGTAGGTGTTCGAATTAGCGTCGATTTCGCAGGACGTGAAGTAGAAGCGCTAATAGTTTCTCGCACCGACGAGGGCACCGTTGCTGGTCTCAAATTCATATCTAAAGTTCTCTCGCCAAATGTGGTTGCACCAGCCGGGTTGATTAATCTGATAGCGGCAGGTTGTGCGCGTTGGTTGGCCCACCCTTATGACTTTCTACGTAGCGCAATTCCACCGCGAGTTGCCAGCGTCGATAAGGAGATACACCCAGTTGCAACTGAGAAGGCAAAGCGGGGCAGAGGCGGCGCATCTAAGACCTTTATACATATTCAACCGCATGAAGATGCGATGGCAAAAATGGCGGAATTTGCTTTATCAAAAGTAAAAAACGGTTCAGTTTTGATAATTACTCCAGAGGAGCGAGAGCTGCAATCGCTCTCCGATCATTTGCACGACAAAGCGATTGTGCTCTCTGCTTCGTTGAGCCGAACTGATCGTTATAGCAATTACTTAAGGTCGATTAGTTCTACCAACCAAATTACTATTGGAACTCGCAGCGCTATCTTTGCCTTTCCGCCAGATTTAAAGACGATAGCCATCTTTCGCGAAGGTGCGCAATCGCATTATGAACCCAGATCTCCGGGATGGAACACTCGAGATCTAGCGATTTTGCGGGCGCAGGAGGATGGGTGTGATCTATTTTTTGTTGGGTATTCGCCCGCCATTGAAACAGGGGCGCTAGCTGAAGCTGGAGAAGTTAAGACTTTAACTAAAGGCAATCGCCTTAAGGTAAGCAATTACGAATCTACCAATGGTGAACTTCTACCTGGACGAATCTTTACTCCGATTCGAAACGCACTTAAGACCGGTCCGGTTCTCTTTGTCGTGCCACGTAAGGGATATGCCAGTTCCTTAATGTGCAAGAAGTGTCGCAATATCGCTAAATGCGAATGTGGCGGAAAGCTCTCCAGACGTAGCGCCACTTCTGTACCTGAGTGCGTACTTTGCTCAAAGGTTTACTCATCTTTGAAATGTAGATGGTGCCAACAAGATGTAATGATCTTGCTCGGTCGTGGTGGCGAGCGACATCTTGAGGAGATCGGCAGGGCATTTCCAGGGATACCGGCGCACTTCTCAAATTCCGAATCACCAATTCCGCAGTTGCCAAGAAAGCCAGCCTTAGTTATCGCAACGCCTGGCATGGAGCCGAACATTGTCGGTGGCTATAGCGCTGTTGTTTTGTTAGATGGCGACTCATTCTTCTCATACTCTGATCTGCGTGCGCAAGAGAGAGCGCGCGAGATCTTCTTTGCCGCGGCAGCGCTAGTAACGCCAAATGGTGAAGTAATAACTGTAGTCAACTCTTCGAACCCCATAACAGCGGCGCTGGCACAGTGGAGCCCAAAGGTGATGTTGACGCGAGAACTTTCGGAATTACGTGAAGTTGGTTTCCCACCATTTGCTAGATCAATTGTTATAGAAGTTGCGAGCAGTGAAGCGACTTTGATTGTGGCAGGTCTGAAGAAGGCGATATCAGATGGGAGAGCCCCGGCAAGTACGAAAGTCTTAGGCCCGGCGCAACGTAGTGGAGATAGTGCGAGGATTTTAGCGATGGCGCAAATCAAAGATAGTGAAAAGCTCATAAAATTCTTTTCTGAATATATTCGCCATCGCGCCATAACAAAGAAGAAACCAGTTTTGCTACGAGTAGACCCGTACTCGCTTTCTTAAAGACAATCCTGGCTAGTCTCTTAGGCTAGACTTGAAGTATGTCA
>CANIAV010000135.1 GCA_947465365.1 Actinomycetota bacterium
AGATTTAAATCACACTGGCAGCCACAAGATAAATAATGTGCTTGGCCAAGCGCTATTGACTAAACGTATGGGTAAGAAGCGCATCATCGCTGAAACTGGTGCCGGCCAACACGGCGTTGCCTCTGCAACAGCTGCAGCTCTGATGGGCTTGGAATGTGTTGTCTATATGGGCGAGGAAGATACCAAGCGCCAATCTTTAAATGTAGCGCGCATGAAGTTACTTGGCGCCGAAGTTATTCCAGTGACATCAGGTTCGCGCACACTTAAAGATGCCATCAATGAGGCAATGCGTGACTGGGTAACAAATGTTGAGACTACTCACTACATGTTAGGAACTGTTGCCGGCCCGCATCCATTCCCAACGATGGTCCGCGACTTCCATAAGATAATTGGCGAAGAAACTCGCGAACAAGTTCTTGCATTAACTGGTCGCCTGCCAGATGCCGTTCTGGCATGTGTTGGCGGTGGATCAAATGCCATCGGAATTTTCCATCGCTTTATCTCTGATCCCAGCGTTCGCTTAATCGGACTTGAAGCAGGTGGCGATGGCGTCGAAACTGGTCGCCATGCGGCAACAATTACCGGTGGAACTCCTGGTGTATTGCACGGAACTCGCTCTTACGTTTTGCAAGATGAGAACGGCCAAACAATTGAATCTCACTCGATTTCTGCAGGACTTGATTATCCCGGCGTTGGACCAGAGCATGCCTACTTACATGACATCGGTCGCGCCGAATACCGCGCCATCACAGATGCGCAAGCGATGCATGCCTTTGCTTTGCTATCAAAGACTGAAGGAATCATTCCAGCGATTGAAACCGCGCACGCCTTAGCTGGTGCGATGCAGGTTGGTAACGAACTAGGTAAAGATGCCATCATCGTGATTAATCTTTCGGGGCGCGGCGATAAAGATGTCCAAACTGCCGCAAGCTACTTTGGAATTCCCCTCGATTAATGACCGCGCTAGATCAACTCTTTGTGAAAGTACGCGCTGAAAATCGCGCAGCTTTAATTGCTTACATACCTGCAGGATTTCCTTCGCAAGCAGGTTGCCATCGCGTAATTGCCGCCTTTATCGCCGGGGGAGTAGATGCGATTGAAATTGGTTATCCATATAGCGATCCAGTTATGGATGGACCAACTATTCAAGCAGCTGCGGTTACATCACTTGAAAACGGAACAGGCGCACAAGAAGTTCTAGCTGCCTTAAAAGTTGCCAGCGCATCTGTGCCAGCCGTTGTCATGACTTACTGGAATCCAATTGAACGCTTTGGAGTTACGGGATTTGCTGCAGCGATCGCCGAAAATGGTGGCTCAGGAGTTATTACTCCAGATTTAACTATTGAAGAATCAACTGGCTGGATCGATGCAACCAATGACTCGGCAATTAATCCAATTTACGTTGTAGCGCCAAGTACGAAAGATGCACGATTGGCTCAAGTAACTTCTAAATGCGGCGGCTTTGTCTACGCCGCAAGCTTGATGGGAGTAACTGGTGCGCGCGCAACTGTTTCAACAGGTGCGGCAGACCTAGTCGCCCGCGTTCGTAAAGTCACAGATCTACCGATTGCGGTTGGTCTTGGTGTATCAACGCGTGAACAAGCCAAGGGTGTGGCCGCTTATGCAGATGGTGTGATTGTTGGCTCGGCATTTATCAAGGCGATGCAAGATGCACCAAGTGAAGAAGCAGGCTTGCAAGCGGTAACCGAATTGGCGCGTGAGCTCGCTAAGGGAGTACGTGAGGGTAGATGAGAGAAAAATTTGTAACAGCACAACCTTGGATCGGACTTATCGCGCGCCTTACCCTTGGGGGAGTTCTGTTTATCGCCGGATATTTAAAAGTTAGCGCGCCAGATAAATCACAAATGGCGGTGCGCGCCTACGAGATGTTGCCGATTTCAGTTGCAAATACTTTGGGATTAATCTTGCCATTTATTGAAGTTGCAATAGGGGCGCTGCTGATCCTCGGATCGTTAACGCGAGTTGTGGCAGCCCTTGGTGGTTTCACAATGGTCATATTTATTATCGCTATCTCACAGGCCTGGGCGCGTGGACTAAATATCGATTGTGGCTGCTTCGGTGGTGGCGGAGCAGTCGAACCTGGTCAGACCAAGTATTTACAGGAAATTCTCAGAGATACTGGGCTGGCGCTTCTTGCCGCCTATTTAATTCGCTACCCTGTAACCAAGTTTTCAGTAGATAAGAAACCAGCGGACAGTACTTCACAGAAGGATGTGGCATAAGAATGGCGCAAGCGAAGAACCCAGCAGGCGGTAAAGATAACTTCACCCGCAACCTAGTAATCGCAGTCGTTCTAGGCGTTGTGCTGATCATGCTCGTTCCAACCGTGCTTTCGAAGAAGACCAATACCAGCGCTGCTACTCCATCAAGTGTGTCAGTTGAAGATGGTTACGGAATGGTATTTAACAAAGATGTGAAAGATGTTCCTTTCATCGAAATTTATGAAGATTTCCAATGCCCTTCCTGCCAACGCTTTGAAAGTATTAGCGGGGCATATATCGAAGATCTGATTAATACTAAGCAAGCAAAAGTGGCTTTTCATATGCTTTCATTCCTAGGAGCTGAATCTCAACTTGCTGCAAATGCAGCTGGCTGTGCATCTGATCAAGGAAAGTTCTTGCAATTTCACAAGTTGCTATACGCCAACCAGCCACCTGAGAATTCCGGAGCCTGGACGCCTTCCTATTTAACTACCTTAAGTTTAGGACTTGGCATTTCCGATAAAGCGTATGACAAATGTATCGCTAACAACAGTTACAAAGACTGGGTAGTAAATGTTGCAAATGAAGGTGCAAAGCGCAATGTGAATTCAACTCCTACCGTATTTATCAACGGTAAAGAGATCGATCGCAATAAGGCATACAACAGCTTGGCAGAATTTATGCTCGCTGTTAAAAAAGCTTAACTATGCACACAGCGATCCCGACTCCGACCCTGTCGCAGATCGCTATCGGACCACTGACTGTTCACTTCTATGCCCTTTGCATAATCGCTGGCATTGCGCTGGCAATTTGGCTCGGTGATAAACGCTTTAGCCTTTACGGAGAAAATACTGGAATTAATTTAAAGGGAGTCGTTTCCGAAGTTTCGGTTATCGCCATTCCTGCTGGGATTATTGGTGGGCGCATTTATCACGTTATATCTTCCCCAGATGCTTACTTTGGTAATGATGGAAACTTAGTTGCGATCTTTAAAATCTGGAAAGGTGGTTTAGGAATCTGGGGAGCGATAGCCCTTGGAGTACTGGGCGCCTATTTTTCCTACCAGCGCTTGGGCAAGCAGATGCAACTTCCATCATTTAAAACATTCTTAGATGCCTTAGCCCCCGGAATTTTACTGGCGCAAGCTATCGGAC
>CANIAV010000136.1 GCA_947465365.1 Actinomycetota bacterium
AATGAAAATAGATCTAGTTCAGTACCGAGACGACGATGATCGCGCTTTTCTGCTTCGGCGAGTAACTCTAAATATGCGGTTAACTCTTCTGCTGAGGGCCACGCTGTTCCGTAAATTCGTTGCAACATCGGATTCTTTTCAGAACCGCGCCAATAGGCCGCTGCTGTGCGCATCAACTTAAATGCTGGAATATGTTTTGTGGAAGGCAGATGTGGCCCGCGACAGAGATCTGACCAAACGGGCTGGCCATCACGACCTAAGTTGTCATAAATCGTTAGCTCGGCTCCACCGACTTCAACGCTAGCTTCATCGCCAGCACCTGATTTCAATCCGATCAATTCACATTTATACGGCTCGTGCGACAACTCTTTTAGCGCTTCGGATTCAGTGGTTACGCGACGGCGAAATCTTTGACCATCTTTAACGATCTTACGCATTGCACTTTCAATCTTCTCTAAATCCTCTGGATTGAAAGGACGCTCTGGATCAAAGTCATAGTAGAAGCCATCGGTGATTGGTGGTCCAATGCCAAGACGAGTTTGTGCGAAGACTTGTTGTACCGCTTGCGCCATCACGTGGGCAGTCGAATGCCGCAGCACAGATAAGCCATCTGGTGAGGAGATCGAAACTCCTTCAACTACATCGCCATCACATATTTCAGTCCAGAGATCCTTGAGAACACCATTCACTTTGCAAACGACGATCTCTTTACGTTCGGCAAAAATTTGGGTTGGGCGAGCATCGCTTTCCACGCTGGTGCGTGCACCATCTACGGTTATCGATATCTGCGACATGTGGCTAGCCTACCGAATGCTTTAACGTCTTTGCCCGAATATTTGCTTCAAGGGCTGCGCAATCTTCATCAATTTTCATTGCGCGACCATCAATTTCTGCAACCGATAGCGCCAGCTTTAAACTCGATATAACAAATGCCGCATCCGCCCGCGCTAAATCCGCTCTGCTGATTAACTGGACGTCAACGCCACAACGCTCAATCACTATCCCCCGCTGTACTCCGGGCAGAACACCGGAAGAAAGCGGTGGTGTGGCCCAAGCGCCATCGATGCGAAATATGAAATTAGAGACGGCACCTTCTGTTACTTCCAGATCTAAATTAAGACAGATAATTTCATCAAATCCCAGCGCTTGTGCCTTTGCCAATAAAGCTAAACGGTGTTGATATGGAAATGTTTTAATAGAAATTCCTTCGACTTCAGAAGGATCGGTAATTACCGTTAACTTGGCCGGCTTTGTAATATCTTCATAGAGTTGGTGCACCGCAACAAAGCGATCGCTAGAAAATAACAACCGCAGGCGTCCTACGGTATGTGGCTCCGCAGCCAATAATTTCGAGATGGCGACCCGAATTAGATCTTCATCAGGCAGTTTTATATTCTTTTGTGCAGCGGTATCAATGGCGCGACGCATATGCCGAGCTAATTCAAATATCTCGCCATTTTCCGTTTTAATTGTTTCGAAAATTCCTGCACCATCTGGCCAACCATCAAGTGCGACACCGGCGGAGGCAGCATCAACAAGTCCGTCATTTAGCCAGATCTGCATTAGATATTTCCTCCTGCAATTGAAATTAATTTACGAGCCTTCAACTGGGTCTCTTCCCACTCGGCCAAGGGATCGCTCCCCCAAGTAATTCCCGCGCCAGTTCCAAAACGCAATTGTCCGTCTTTGGTGTTCCAAAAGGTTCGAATCGCAACCGAGAGTTCGCACATATCTCCTTCTGCCCAGCCCAAAACTCCGCAATATGGTCCGCGCGGTACCGGTTCGTGTTCACTAATTACCTTAAGCGCTGAGCTCTTCGGCGCACCGCTAATTGATCCAGCCGGCAATAACGCCTTAAGAATTTGGCTCCAACTTAGATCTTTTTTAAGTGATCCGACAACATCGGAGACCAAGTGGCGCAACCCTGGATGATCTTCACTGCGTAGCAGCTCTGCAACATCGACGGTACCTGGACGACAGATCTGCCCCAGGTCATTACGCATCAAATCAACGATCATCACATTCTCGCTACGATCTTTATTTCCAAAGCCCGCTTCACTCAACTTCTGCGTGCCCTTTATCGGGGAAGTTACTAGCTGATCTCCATTGCGGCGCAGAAAAAGTTCTGGCGAAGCCGATGCAATTTGAATCTCTGGAATTGCTAGATAACTGGCGTAAGGCGCTGGATTTTCTGCAAGTAACTTTGCAAATAGTGATGCAACCTCATCTCCATGAAAATCTGCGCTTAAAGTTCTACAAGCATTTACTTGATAGACCCAACCGGCAGCGATTGATTCGCGAATATTTGCAACGTATTCGCAATAGGCAGATTGATCCAGCGATGATTTCCAACTCGTGGCAAGTGCTTGCCATTGACTTGCTTCAACAGGGAAATTCGCAGAGTAATTTTGCGCAAACCGCGCCAAGCGAACCCGGCCCTCGAAGGAGATAGTAAGCGCCCAGAAATTGCCATCATCTAAGCGCGAAAGATCATCGCTAACTTCAACGAGCGAATGTGCAAACCTGCCTCCCATCCAGAAGCAGTCATCGCGCAGATCCATAGGCGTAACGCTACGGTGAAATCTCTCGCTTTGGCGGTTAGCCCCTTGCTGCGCTAGATTTGCCCCCGCACGAAATGCGGACGTAGCGCAGCTGGTAGCGCGGAACCTTGCCAAGGTTCAGGTCGCGGGTTCGAACCCCGTCGTCCGCTCGGATTGACCGCCGCTTTGGAATTAATTTTTCAGGTGGCGGTTTCTCTATAAGTGAAGAAGTAAAGGTTTGGTCGGATGGCCGAGAGGCGAGGCAAGGGACTGCAAATCCCTCTACACGGGTTCAAATCCCGTTCCGACCTCTAAGTAAAGAATGATCAGCGTCGATCAGGAGATACAGATGACAGAAGATGAATCAAAACGTCCTTGGGGACGTTATGAGATTTTGTCTGAGAGCGATTCGCACAAAGTAAAAACTATCTGGGTAGAACCAGGTAAGCGACTTTCTTATCAGCGCCATCAAAAGCGCGCCGAACATTGGTTCATCGTCGAAGGCGATGCACGTATCACGATCAATGGCGATACCTTTGAAATGGGCGCAGGAGATTCAATCGATATCGAAATCGGTGACTTACACCGCATTGAAAATATCGGTAGCTCTCAGGTTATCTTCGTAGAAGTTCAGACCGGAACTTACTTTGGCGAAGATGATATTGAGCGTATTGAGGATGATTTCGGGCGTTAAAGCGCTCGGCTATACTTTCCCAACAATTTAATACATACCGAAAATATTTAGACCCGGACGATTGGCTCAGCGGTAGAGCACCACATTGACATTGTGGGGGTCACTGGTTCGATCCCAGTATCGTCCACGTAACG
>CANIAV010000137.1 GCA_947465365.1 Actinomycetota bacterium
GTTACATTCGATATGTTCTAGTGAAACTTTTCCATCAGCTGTGACGCCATCGTTTTCTACGCCCAGGTGATCTTTCAGGGCTGCAAATATCGCATCTCCGCCCATGACCGCGCACAAAGTATTTGTACATACACCGACGTGATATTCACCGACCGGCTTGCGCTTGTATTGGGTATAGAAAGTTGCAACGGCAGATACTTCAGCAGTTTCTAACGCAAGTAACTTTGCAATTAATTCAATACCTTCATTGGTTACATATCCAGCAAGTGATTGCACGTAATGCAGCAAAGGCATGATCGCAGAACGGCTGCGGGGATAGCGCTTGATGATCGCATCCATAACTTGTAATTGATCTGTTGTGTAAGCCATTAGCGGTCAACGCCTCCCATCACGGGATCGATTGAGGCAACTGCACCGATAATGTCAGCAACCATTGAGCCTTCACACATGGCAGATGTTGATTGCAAGTTGTTGAAAGATGGTTCGCGGAAGTGCACGCGATATGGACGTGTGCCGCCGTCAGAGACAACATGTGCACCGAGTTCACCACGTGGTGATTCAACTGCTGAATAAACCTGTCCTGCTGGAACGCGGAAGCCTTCAGTAACTAACTTGAAGTGGTGGATCAAAGATTCCATTGAGGTGCCCATGATTTCGCGGATATGGTTTAGCGAATTACCCATACCGTCTGCACCAATGGCAAGTTGTGCTGGCCATGCAATCTTCTTATCAGCGACCATTACAGGTGCGCCTTCGAGTGATTTAAGTTTTTCAGCGCATTGTTCGATGATGCGAAGTGATTGTTCTAGTTCGTTAATGCGAATTAAGAAGCGACCATAAACATCACAGGTATCGGCAGTTACAACATCGAACTTGTAATTTTCATATCCGGAATACGGTTGAATTTTACGAAGATCAAGTGGCAAACCAGTTGCGCGAATAACTGGACCTGTAACACCAAGAGTTGTGGCTCCGGCTAAATCTAAATAACCAATGCCCTCGGTGCGCTTCATCCAGATGCTATTTCCAACAAGCAACTTCTCATTATCTTTAAAACTATGGCGTAGGTCTTTAACGGTTGCCAGAATCTTTTCGACAGCTCCTGCTGGTAAATCTTGAGCAACTCCACCTGGGCGGATATAGGCCATATTCATACGTAGCCCTGAGATAAATTCAAAGATATCTAGAACTTTTTCACGCTCGCGGAAGCAGAAGATCATCGGCGACAGTGCGCCTAGTTCAAGCGCGCCAGTACCGAGGGCAACCATGTGAGATGAAATACGGTTGAACTCCATCATCATGACGCGGATAACGTTGGCTTTTTCTGGTACATCGTTGGTGATGCCAAGCAACTTCTCAACGCCTAAGCAGTATGCAGCTTCGTTAAATAACGGAGCCAAGTAATCCATACGAGTTACAAATGTGGTGGCCTGGGTCCAGTTACGAAATTCAATATTCTTTTCAATACCTGTGTGCAGGTAACCAATTCCGCAACGAACTTCCGTAACAGTTTCGCCTTCGAGTTCTAGAACCAAGCGAAGCACACCGTGAGTTGATGGGTGTTGTGGACCCATATTTACTACAACGCGCTCTTCTTTAGCTTGTCCGATTTCGGTTACAAGTGAATCCCAATCGCCACCGGTTACTGAAAAGACAGTACCTTCAGTGGTCTCGCGTGATGATGCATATGGATCTGCGTACGTGCTCACTTGTAAGACCTCCGATCCGATGGAGGTGGAGTAACAGCGCCTTTATATTCCACGCCGATTCCGCCAAGTGCGTAATCCTTACGTTGTGGATGTCCTTGCCAATCATCTGGCATCAAGATGCGAGTTAAACCTGGATGGCCGTCGAAGATAATTCCGAACATGTCGAAAGTTTCGCGCTCGTTCCAGTTTGATCCGCCCCAGACTTCAACAAGTGATGGAATATGAGGATCGATATCAGGAACTGAAACTTCAAGGCGAATACGTTGGTTATTTGTTACAGATAACAAGTGATAGACCGCGTGTAATTCACGGTTTTTATCATCTGGATAATGCACGCCAGATACGCCCATCGACATTTCAAATTTCAATTTATCGCGCAAGATAAGGGCTACTTCAACTAAACGCTCGCGCTTGATGTGCAGCGTTAGCTCGCCGCGATCAACAACGACGCGTTCGATGGCATCTGCAAAATCAGGATAAGCGCGCTCTAGATCATCAGCTACCTGATCAAAGTAACCACCGAATGGGCGCTGCGATGAGCCATCCGCTGCGGTAGCGCGGACAAGTCCGCCGTAACCTGAGGTATCCCCCGTGCCGGCAGCGCCAAACATGCCTTGCTGATCGTCAGACATTTAAGCCAGCAACCCCTTTAACTGATGAGTTGGGGTCGCGTTCATCGCAGCGAGTTCTACTTCTTTAATAACTTTTTCACGGTTAGGTCCGAGTTTTTCATCGTAAATCTGATCGTGTAATTTCAGAATTGCATCCATTAACATTTCTGGACGTGGTGGACAACCTGGCAAGTAAATATCAACTGGTACTACGTGATCTACGCCTTGCACAATCGCGTAATTGTTAAACATTCCGCCTGATGAAGCACACGCTCCCATTGCAATAACCCACTTTGGCGCTGCCATTTGATCATAAATCTGGCGAAGAACTGGCGCCATTTTATTTGAAACGCGACCGGCGACGATCATTAGATCTGCTTGACGAGGGGATGCGCGGAATACTTCCATTCCAAAGCGGGCGAGATCGTAACGACCGGCACCTGCTGCCATCATCTCAATTGCACAACATGCCAAACCAAAAGTTGCTGGCCATAAAGAGTTTTTGCGCATATAACCAGCAAGTTTTTCAACTGAAGTTAAAACAATTCCGCTAGGTAACTTCTCTTCTAATCCCATTCGAGACCTCCGCGGCGCCAGACATATGCATAAGCAACGAAAACAGTTGCAATAAAGATCGCCATTTCAACCAGACCAAATAATCCGAGCTGATCAAAGGTCACGGCCCATGGGTAAAGGAAAACGATTTCAATATCGAAGATAATAAAGAGCATTGCAGTTAAGAAATATTTCACTGGGAAGCGTCCACCTTGCGCGGCTTGCGGTGAAGGTTCGATTCCGCATTCATATGCTTCAAGCTTTGCGCGGTTGTAGCGAGCGGGGCCAGTAAGTGCTGCGGCCAAGATAGAGAAGGCGGCGAAGCCAAAGCCAACTGCGGCAATTGCCAGAATCGGAACATATGGATTTGCGTTCACAAGCGAAATCCTAAGGTGGCCACGGGGGTAGTTGTGACCGTTACGCCTTGACGGCCATGTGAACTGCAA
>CANIAV010000138.1 GCA_947465365.1 Actinomycetota bacterium
AAAGTTATCGCGCGGGCCATAAAGATTTGTTGGCATAAGTGAAATCCACTTGCGGCCATATTCTTTGCGGAAAGATTTAATTAATTCGATTCCTGCGATCTTGGCGATTGCGTAAGCCGAATTTGTCTCCTCCAGCGGTCCAGTTAATAAATACTCTTCTTTAATTGGTTGTGCGCAATCACGTGGGTAAATACAGCTTGATCCAAGAAAGATAAATTTTTCAACATCTGCCGCATGGGCTGCTTCCATCAAGTTACTTTGAATGCGCACGTTATCGGCTAAGAACTCAACCGGAAATGCATTATTGGCGCCAATACCGCCAACTTTCGCCGCGGCATCTACGACTATTGCAGGTTTGGCTTTCTTGATAAATGCGATGGTGGCATCACGGTCTAGGAGATCGCAGACGTTGCGGTTGATACCGATTACTTCTTCGCCGGCTTTTTCATAAGCACGAACAATCGCCGAACCAGCAAGACCTGTGGCACCTGCGACAACAACGGACATGCGATGAGTCTACAGGCGGGCAGTTACTGAATTAGCGAGTGAATTCAGCAGCAACGAGTTCTGCGATTTGTGCCGTATTTAGCGCTGCACCTTTGCGCAGATTATCGCCGCAGACAAATAAATCGATTGATTTAGGGTTATCCAACGACTGACGCACGCGACCGACCCACGTTGGATCAGTTCCTACAACATCTGCCGGAGTTGGAAATTCCTTCTTCTCTGGATTGTCATAGAGCAATACGCCTTCTGCCTTATTAAGTGCAGATTGCGCCGCCTTGCGAGTCACAACTTTAGAGAAAGTTGCATGCACGGTAAGTGAATGTGTTGTGATTACCGGAACGCGTACACATGTAACTGCGACCTTAAGTTTTGGCATGCCAAGAATCTTGCGTGATTCATTGCGAACCTTTAGCTCTTCGGATGAATAACCAGCCTCTTTCAGAGAACCAGCCCATGGGATAACGTTCATCGCAAGTGGTGCAGGGAATGGTCCGAGATCCTTTATTACGCCGCGAAGATCTTTTGCTACAGAACCAAGGTTCTTCCCGGCAACTTTTGAAATCTGATCGTGAAGTGCATCAATACCTGGTTGGCCCGCACCTGATGCTGCTTGGTAAGAAGAGACAACAAGTTCTTTTAGGCCAAATTTCTTATTAAGAGCTCCCATAGCAACGATCATAGAAAGCGTTGTGCAATTTGGATTAGAGATAATTCCCTTAGGACGATTCTTTATCTCTTTTGGATTTACTTCCGGAACAACTAGTGGAACTTTCTTATCCATGCGGAAAGCTCCCGAGTTATCTACAACAACTGCGCCACGCTTGGCAGCGATCGGTGCCCATTCAGCAGAGATCTCATCTGGCACATCGAACATTGCGATATCAATTCCATCGAATGCTTCAGGAGAAAGAGCGACAACTGTTAACTCTTCGCCGCGGCAGGTTAACTTCTTACCAGCGCTGCGTGCAGACGCAATTAAACGAATCTCACCATAAACATTTTTACGCTTGCTTAAAATATCGAGCATCACCGTTCCGACTGCGCCGGTTGCACCGACTACAGCAAGAGAAGGAAGCTTCTTCTCGCTCTTTGCTTTCTTAACAACCTTGGCTTTCTTCTTAGTCATCGTCCCGATCCTCCATAAACAACTGCTTCGACTTGATCTGCATCCAGACCGAATGCGGTATGTGCTGCGCGAACGCCCTTTTCTAGGTCACTTTCGCGACAGATAATCGAAATTCGGATTTCAGATGTTGAAATCATTTCAATATTTAGCCCAGCCTCAGCCATGGCAGCAAAGAAGGTTGCCGTTACGCCCGGATGTGAGCGCATTCCTGCGCCAACTAGTGAGAGTTTGCCGATGGAATCATCGTATTGAATTGAGGCAAAGCCAACTTCGCCTTGAATGCGTTGCAAAATCGCGGTGGCATTAGCACCTTCTGCTTTTGGAACAGTGAAGGAGATATCAGTTAGTCCAGTTGCAGCAGCAGATACGTTCTGAACAATCATGTCGATATTGATATCGGCATCAGCGATTGCTTGGAAGATGCGCGCTGCAATACCTGTGCGGTCGGGAACGCCAACAATCGTTATCTTCGCCTCGGTCTTATCGTGTGCGATTCCCGAGATGATTGCTTGCTCCATGTTTCCTCCTTCAGGATGGTTTTCAACCACCCAGGTTCCTTCGTTTGGTGAAAATGATGAACGGACGTGAATTGGTAGGTTGTAACGTCGTGCATATTCAACGCAGCGCAAGTGCAGAACTTTCGCACCAGCTGCAGCTAGCTCTAACATCTCTTCATAAGTAACAGTCTTTAATTTGCGCGCACTTGGAACAACTCGTGGATCTGCGCTAAAGACGCCATCAACATCAGTGTAAATTTCACAGACGTCGGCATCAAGGGCTGCTGCAAGTGCAACTGCAGTTGTGTCGGATCCGCCACGCCCTAAAGTTGTAATGTCTTTTGTATCTTGCGAAATTCCTTGAAAGCCAGCAACGATTGCAATCGCACCATCGGCGAGCGCTTCTTGAATTCGCCCAGGTGTCACATCGATGATCCGTGCGCGACCATGTGCAGAATCTGTAATTACTCCAGCTTGTGATCCAGTGAAAGAGCGCGCTTCGTGTCCTAAATTTGAAATTGCCATGGCAAGTAGCGCCATCGAAATTCGCTCACCTGCAGTTAGCAACATATCTAGCTCGCGTCCGCCCGGGATTGGGGTAACTGCGTTGGCCAGATCGATCAATTCATCAGTCGTATCGCCCATTGCGCTAACAACGACAACAACCTGGTTGCCATCCTTTTTCGCCGCCACGATGCGGGCAGCCACGCGCTTCATGCCCTCGGCATCGGCGACGGAGGATCCGCCATATTTCTGAACGATCAGTCCCATGGGTTAATAGTGAAGCAATTTCTTCTTTCGGGCTACCCAATATCGGTAAATCTCAATAAATGAGACAATAGTACGTTCAAATAGTGAGACAGTTAGCCTTCTACGTTACGGCGGCCCTCAAAGGCGCGGCCGAGCGTTACTTCATCGGCGTATTCCAGATCTCCACCAACTGGTAGACCGCTCGCCAAGCGAGAGACCTTAATCCCAAGTGGCTTAATCAAGCGAGCTAGATAGGTCGCAGTTGCTTCGC
This sequence comes from Actinomycetota bacterium, assembly GCA_947465365.1. Lineage (GTDB taxonomy): Bacteria > Actinomycetota > Actinomycetes > Nanopelagicales > Nanopelagicaceae > Planktophila. The sequence continues at coordinate 3,152 of CANIAV010000138.1, forward strand.
CCTCGAGGTTGGGATCGGTCGCCAAGATAACTTCGGTGATATTTGAATCAGATAAACGAACCATTAACTCGCGAATACGAAGTTGATCAGGGCCAATTCCATCGATCGGACTGATCGCACC
>CANIAV010000139.1 GCA_947465365.1 Actinomycetota bacterium
GATTTGGCAGATATGGAGCCAGAGCTGGAAGGTCATCTAGAGAATTTAGGCCTAAGCGCTCCAGGAAGTAGCTTGTGGTCTTATACAGGATCGCCCCAGTCTCAGGCTCCAGGCCGAACTCCTCAACCAGGCCGCGAGTAACCAGGGTCTTCATGACAGCCTCGACATTTACACCTCTGATCGCCGAGACGCGGGCGCGCGAGACAGGCTGGCGATAGGCGATCACGGCAAGGGTCTCCAGGGCTGCCTGAGTCAGACGATTCTGCTGACCATCTAGGACGAACTTTTCTACAACCGCTGCGCAATCTGGATTGCTGTAGAAACGCCAGCCGCCATTTATCGCCTTGAGGCAGAAGCCACGGCCATCATATGAATTGGTTAGGTTCTCAAGGGCCGCCACAACCTCATCGACGGTGACCGCAAGGACTGAGGCCAAGGTCAGCTCGGTAACCGGCTCATCAACGACCATCAAGATCGCCTCGATAGAACGTTCAACTTCGGGATTAGACATTTTCACCCTCTTCTGTCGGAATTACTGGGATATCAAACTCATCTGTGGCCTCAATATCGCCGGAATCTGAACCGGTCCAGCTGATCTGCAGTTCGCCAAGGGCCATAACCTGATCAAAGCGCAAGACGCCTTGGCGGTAAAGATCTAGTAGCGCGAGGAACCTTGCGACCACGACCAAGGTCGAGTCGGCATCGGAGACCAGGTTGCGAAAACTAACGGTGCGCCCGGCGCGCAGGGCCTCGACTACCCGCTTGGACTCTTCGGCGACGCTGACCGAGCTCGAATGTAGGTGCTGTAGCGCCACCACAGGAGCCACCTTGGGCGTAAGGCAGCGTTCGGCGATCGCGGCAAAGCGTGCAGCTCCCACCCCGATCAGGACCTCAGGCAGAAGCGCTGAGAGCGCAGGATCCAAAGCGACCACGCGTGCGAAGGATTTATCGGCCGCCTCAATCTGCAGGGCAAAGGTCGCCGCAATCTCCTTGAAGGCGCGGTATTGGAGCAGGCGCGCAAAGAGGATATCGCGCGCTTCTAGCAGGGCGAGATCTTCCTCATCTTCGATCTCACCGCTTGGTAGCAGGCGAGCCGCCTTTAGATCGAGCAAAGTCGCGGCAATAACCAAGAACTCTGTTGCCTGATCGAGACGCCAGCCTTCACCAGAGGCTTCGAGCGCGCGAATAAAGGCGATGAACTCATCGGTCACCATGCTCAGGGAAACCTCGGTGATATCCATCTTGTGGCGCGAGATCAGCTGGAGCAGTAAATCAAATGGACCGTCAAAATTATTTAGGTGGACGCTAAAGCCAGCGCCGATTTCGACATCATCGGGCGCAGCCGCGCTTACGGCGATTGCTCCATCTGACTCGATATTCACCTGCGAACCATACTTGTTTACTTGCTCAAAACTGTGCACGGAGGCTAGAGTCGCGCCAACGAAAAGAGGTTTCTCGCTTGAACGCTAAATCGACATTTGATGATGATGTGGCAACTACCGCCACCTTGCTGGGGCGCGAACCAAAGAACTTTCGAATTCCTCCCGCACCGGTTGAAGGACTCGATGCAAAGGTAATCTCAATCTTTAATCAGAAAGGTGGCGTTGGTAAGACAACGACCACTATCAACTTAGGTGCTGCGATCGCTGAACTTGGTCGCCGCGTATTACTCGTTGACTTTGACCCACAAGGTGGTCTCTCACTTGGTCTTGGCGTAAACGCTCATGCCCTGCCACTTGAAAATACCGTTTACTACGCGCTGATGACGCCTGATGCAAATATCGATGAGATTGTTTTGAAATCATCAGTTGCTAATTTAGATTTCCTTCCCGCTAACCGCGATCTCGGAACTGCCGAGACAACTCTCGGTGCCGAAATTGGTGGACAGCAATATTTAAAGCGCGCTCTTGCTCGTTTGAAAGATCGCTATGACGTTATCTTGATTGATTGTCAGCCAACAATGGGACAACTAACTATTAACGCTCTGGTTGCATCTCATGAAGTAATCGTGCCTTTGCAATGCGAATACTTTGCTCTGCATGGTTTTATTGAGCTTAAAGGCAATATCGAAAAGGTGAAGAACTTCCTAAACCCTGATCTCAATTTAATTGGCATTTTGGCGACTATGTATGAGAAGAAGACGCTACATAACCGCGAGGTCTTAACAGCAATCTTGGAAAAATATCCAGATGATGTCTTTGAAACCATCATCGCTAAAACTATTCGTTTCTCAGAAACAACCGTTGCCGGTGAACCAATCACCAGTTACGCATCATCATCAGGGGGTGCTGCTTCTTACCGCAGACTTGCCCGTGAATTAATTGCCAGAGGAGGCGCACGATGACCCGTAGAGCTAGCTTGCCAGGTGCGGATGAGTTATTCCGCGCCAATACCCCAGCACTTAGCGCAGTTCGCCAGGTAGTTGAAGATGCACCAGAAGTCACTAAGTCAATTGGTGTAACAGCGACTCCAAAGACAAAGAAGGGCGTGCGTTCAACACCACGTCGTCGCGTGACTTCTGTCGATCGCTCACCATCTGGTCGTGAACGACATGATGAGAAAATTACCGTCTATTTATCTCCAGATGAACTCTTTGATATCGATCAAGCCCGATTAACTTTGCGCGGTGATTTAGGACTTGCAGTAGATCGCGGTCGTATTGTTCGTGAATCTATAGCAGTTATTGTGGCCGATCTTGAGGCAAAGGGCGATCAAAGTATTTTAGCTAGACGTCTTCGCGGAATTTAAATTGCGCGCGGGTGCGCGCTGGCATAAGCCTGGCGCACTTTATCGATCGTGATTAGCGTGTAAATCTGGGTTGTTGTTACCGAAGAATGTCCCAGCAGCTCTTGAACCACGCGGATATCTGCTCCCCCATCCAATAGATGCGTGGCATATGAATGTCTAAATACGTGTGGAGAAACTTTTCCACTAAGCCCGGTGGCTTCGGCTGCATCGGTAACGATCTGCCAAGCACTTACACGCGATAGTCGCCCACCGCGCGAATTCAGAAAGAGCGCAGTTGCAGCTTTACCGGATTTAGATTTCTCTACGTATGACGGACGCAGCCGAACTAAGTAATTTTCGATTGCAGCCTTAGCGAAAGAGCCTAAAGGAACGATCCGTTCCTTTGACCCCTTGCCACGCAACTTTATAGTTGTTACCTCATCACCAGTCAGGTTAGATTTTCCGAGATCGGCGAGATTTATTCCGACTACTTCGCTCACGCGTGCGCCGGTGCCGTATAACA
>CANIAV010000140.1 GCA_947465365.1 Actinomycetota bacterium
ATAACCGTCGAGTCCCCATGCTGGTTTGCGGGCGGGATCATGTTCGCAGATAGTAATGAAATATTTATCGGTCATTAGCATCGCGTTAATACTTGAAAAATCATATGTGTCCCGGATTTTATTTACAGCGCTCTTAACGCCATCGACTAGACCTAAGTTCTCTATCTGCGTTAATAGAAAGTAAAAATATCTCTCGCTATCGGACTGTCCCAAGATAAATTCCTTAAATTTAGGTGCGATTTCAGGTTCAAGTGCGCTCGGTGGATTTATCGCACCGTTATGAATAAAAGTAAATCCATTGTGTTCAAATGGATGGGTGTTATTTTCACTAACCGGAATTCCGGTAGTCGCCCAGCGCAGATGCAGAAGTGCGCCATCACTATTTGTAGCCTGTAATGTTTTTGTAAAGAGAGAACTGGATTCGGCTAATTCAGGAGCGCGAGATACATGGGCTGCCGCCGTTTTTTCATCAAGAGTCGCTATACCCCAGCCATCACAATGCACGGTAGATAGATGGATAAATTCATTTAAATTTTCGCCGACCGCCTGCGCAAAAGACTCGGGCTGGGAAGACACGAACCCTAAAAGTCGGCACATTTTCTGACAAACCACTTCCGTTTAGAGGAGACTTGAAGTAGAAAGGTTACCTCGGTGCCCCTCACCGATCCAGCACCAACGACTGCAGATCACGGAGTTCTGCTGTTAAAGCGGCTATAGGAGGAATGCAATTGGTTAATACACACGATGCAGATGCGGCTAAGTTAGCCGAACTGGGATATAAACAAGAGTTTGATCGAAAGTGGAGCGGTTTTCACAACTTCGCTATCTCTTTCTCGATTATTTCAATTCTTTCAGGATGTTTTACAACTTTCGCACAAGCTTGGAATAACGGTGGACCGGTAGCAATTTCTGTCGGTTGGCCAATTATCGCCAGCTTAATCATGATCATCGGTTTGGTAATGGCGGAACTTCTCTCTGCAATGCCAACCGCCGGCGGTATTTACTACTGGGCGCTAAACCTAGGTAAGCCGGTACACGGTTGGGTAACCGGCTGGCTAAACCTCATGGGTTTAATCGCTGTGACCGCAGGCGTGGATTATGGATTTGCTAACTTCTTTGTTTACACCGCAAATCTTTTCAATAATTCAATAGATCCAGGGAATTTGAAACTTGTCTTCGCAGTCTTTGCCGCAACTCTATTAATTCATATTGCAATGAATATCTATGGCGCAAAGATCATCCATCGCCTACAGAGCATAAATGTCTGGTGGCACGTGGGTGGAGTTGCAGCTGTAATTTTGATCTTGGTATTGGTTCCTGCCAAGCACCAATCAACTTCTTGGGTATTTACACACCAAATCAATAACAGTGGATTTGGTAACTACTGGTTCTATGTACTTCCAGTTGGTTTCTTGCTTACCCAATACACAATTACTGGTTTTGATGCTTCAGCTCACGTTTCTGAGGAGACTGGTCAAGCAACTAAGGCTGCTGCTCAAGGTCTGTGGAAATCAATTGCCTACTCTGCAGTCGCAGGTTGGTTAATGCTTCTTGCGTTCTTATATGCCGCAACTGATGAAGCCGGGATTACCGCAGCTGGTGGTGCTTCACAGGCCATCTTCGTAACAGCTCTATCAATGGGCTGGGCAAAGATAATTCTGATAATTACTTGTGTCGGACAATTCTTCTGCGGAATGTCTTGCGTAACTGCAGGATCTCGTATGTTGTTCGCCTTCTCTCGTGACCGTGCAGTTCCAGGTCACAAGAATTGGACCAAGCTAGATAAGAACCACAATCCATCTCATGCCGCATTCGGTCTTGGCGCTGCCGCACTTGTGATCGCTCTTCCTGCTATCTGGTCTGCAGTTGCTTTCTTTGCAGTTACATCAATGGCGGTTATCGGTCTCTTTGGTTCTTTCGCAATTCCAATCTGGCTACGTTGGCGTAAAGGTGATGCCTTTAAGCAAGGAGATTGGAACCTTGGAAATAAATGGAAGTGGATGGCACCGGTAGCAGTTCTGGAAATCGTTGTTGTCTCGATTTATTTCTGTCTTCCAACCACTCCAGCAGGCATCTGGTGGTCAGCAGACTTCAAGCTCTTATCTGCTAACTACACACCAATTGCCTTCTTGGTCGTCCTTGGTGGCGCCATGATCTGGTGGTGGGTATCTGCTCACAAGCACTTCAAGGGAATTGTTCGCAACGTAAATTAATTCCTAATTAACCTATAATTAGCCCGCCTAACGATTGCTAGGCGGGCTAATTATTTTAAGGAGCACCAGATGTCTGATCGAGTGAAAGATCGAATCGCCATCGTTACTGGCGCCGGATCTGGTATCGGTGAAGCAAGCGCCATCCGTTTAGCTGAAGAAGGCGCTAAAGTCATCTGCGCCGATATAAATTTAGAATCCGCAACGAAGACTGCTCAACAGATTACTGCAGCTGGTTTCATAGCAGAAGGCTATGCAATTGATATCGCAGATAGCCAAGCCTGCACTGCTCTAGTTAGCCATGCCGTATCTAAATATGGCGCTATCGATATTTTGGTAAATAACGCAGGGGTAAATCTGCCAGGTGTCTTCCACGAGGTCACGAACGAGACAATCGATAGAACTTTAAATGTCAACGTTAAGGGTGCGATGTATTTAACGCGCGCAGCTCTGCCTTACATGCTCAAAAATTCACGTGGTTCGATTGTAAATATGTCGAGCGTTAATGGCTTGGTCTCTGAACCTTATTTAAGCGTTTACTCCGCTTCTAAAGGTGCGATCGTTATGTTTACTCGCGGTATTGCTTTGGATTACGCCAAGACCGGTATCCGCTGCAATGCGATATGCCCGGGCTGGGTTGATACTCCGATTAATCATGCGCATGCCAAGATGCTGGGTGGCCTTGATCATGTTTATAAGACGATCGATTCTTTCCAGCCAATTGGCCGCCCCGGAACCAGCCGCGAAATCGCCAATGTGGTGCTCTTTCTCGCCTCTGATGAGAGTTCATTTATGACCGGTTCCATCGTTTCAGCCGATGGTGGCATGACTGCGCAGTAACTGAGATAGTACGGATATGAGTTCGCTAACCCTTGAGAAGTTAAAGGCACTTGTTGCCGAAGGCACAATCGATACCGTTGTAGTCGCGATGACTGATATGCAAGGTCGTTTAACTGGCAAGCGAATCCACGGCCAATACTTTTTAGATGAGGTTGTTAAGCACGGCACTGAA
>CANIAV010000141.1 GCA_947465365.1 Actinomycetota bacterium
AATGAGCGATATATCGTGCGCTTGGTAGATCAGATGCGCCAGGCGTTACTAGATGGAGACTTTAGAGAGATGAAGGAAGAATTCTTAGGTCGCTACACACATCGATCTGGACAATCACGCGATTAATTACTTATCGCTCCCCCACTTATATTTAAAATCTGCAGTGCTCATCTCGTAGATATTCTCTGGTCCATCAATTTCATCCATCTGCTGGCCTTTTAGCTCAAAGCCAAAGTAATTAATGACTGCGATAGACGGAGCATTCTCAGGGCTGACTGTGTAGCGAAGCGTACGAACTTCCGGAAAAGTAATTGCCCAGCGCCACATCCCCAAGAGAGCTTCCCGCGCAAAGCCTTGGTTCTGATAATCACTTTCAATTCCCAGTCCAATTTCCATCATGCCATCGCCATCTGGAGCACCATGAAAACTTGTGCTGCCAATTACTTCCCTGTTTTCTTTTAAGACAATCCATCTGACAAACCATTTATTTATAAGTGGATCTGACTTAACCTGCGGCACTCGCCAAGCAAGTGGACCTTGGAAATCGACTAGAACGCGCAGCGGATTAGTGAAGTCAGCACTCGCAAGCGCAGATAAATCACTACGTTCTTCAAAGAGTTCAATTAAATGATCGCCTCTTATATGGTGCAGTTCTAAACGATCGGTCTCAATAACCGGTTGTAACAAATGCAATTACTTGCCGCCTACTTTTGGTAGATGCCAATCAAATTTGATGGAGAGCTCACGAACCAAAATTACAATCAAGCTACCCAGCGCCACCGAAATCAATTCATTAACTCCATAAAAATCACAACTTACATAAACTAGAGATCCGGCAAGGCAAGAAGTTCCAATGGTTTCGCGATGCAATAAAACTGGCTCTACCTGACAGAGCACATCGCGCAACAAGCCACCGGTTACCGCACCTATAAGTCCAAGGATGACAGCTGCAGCAAATGGTGCACCTTGTATAAGTGCGAACTGCGCACCAGATACCGAACAAACTGCCAGACCAATCGTGTCCAGACTCAGCGCAAAGCGACCAACCGGCGTTGTGCGCTTCATACTTAAGGTAATTACAACGGCCAGTAAAACCCCGAGAAATAACCAACCATGTAATACCCAAGGCGGGCGTTGGCCCAATAAAAGATTACGGAAAGTGCCACCAGCCAAAGATGCAATCGCTGCGATAAATGCAATACCGCCGTAATCCAAACCTTTATTTGCTGCAATCCGGGCACCAACTAGTGCAAAGGCAAAGGTGCCAGCTAAATCAAGGAGATTAACCAGCAGATCTAAATCCATGGGTTGAGTATAAGCCCCGTAAATTTGCTAGAGGATATAAAGGTTTTTCGCCTTTGCAATGGCTTCATCACGCCCGCCAGCGCCAATTTTGCGATAGACATTCTTTAAATGGGTCTTCATTGTATTTTGCGAGATATGTAGCGTTATCGCGATTGCGCTAATTGGCTTACCGGTTGCTAAATGGCGCAATATTTCTAATTCGCGCTTAGTTAGCGCTGCAGATAGACCAACTAAATTCTCGTTCCTGGCCTTGAGGCGTCCTGGTATGCGTGAGGTTAAATCCTCAAGGTAAACCGTTGGATTATCTCCTGCGATACGGATAATTAGATTAAGGATTGACGCATCTTGTCGCAGGAAAGTCTCTTTAGCCCCTACGCGAGATCCAATTTCAAGAGCGCTTCTAATATGCTTTAAAGCTTCTTTCTCGCGATCACTATTCTCTTCAGCCAGCGCCATAAATCGATAGATCTGTTCTTTTGCTGATCTCATCGGCAATTTTCCAACGATGTAAGCAGATGGAACCTTTCCGATAGCTACTTCGTAAATAGCCCGAATGCGTTCTACTAGCAGAAAATTCGGCAACCTCTCCAGCAGCACTCCAACACGGGCCCAATCTTTCATTGTGTACTTAACAAAGAGCTCAGTTAGATCGCAATATGTCTCAAGGCCATTCTTGAAAGTTAAAGACAATGCGCGGCCACGTTCGCTACGAACGATTTCAAGGGCTGAAGCAGAATTACCAGCCATGGCTAGATCTCGAGCCATAAAGCTTTCGGCGACATATACCCAAATATGTTGATGCCATGTGGTTGCCAAGTTTCTGATCTGCTCAAAGAGTATTTGAGATTCTTCAATCTGGGAAAATTCTAATAAGCAACGCGCCTTTACATACATGGCATCCAGTGGTCCAAAGATTCCAACATAACCTTCACGTTCGGCTTGAGCAATTACATTGTTGGCAACAATCAAGGCATCTTTATACTCGCCTTCATTAAGCAAAGTGCAGGCATGAATTGCGCTAGTGAAATAAAGAACCATTGGGCTGGTATCACCAGCAGCCAATCGATTGGCGCTGGCTTCAATTTCTAGCAATTTCTTGGAATTGTCGTAAATAATTTCCTTAGCTGCCGCTACTCGCAATATTGAGATTTTATCAATCGCAGCCATGTCGACTTCTTTGGCAAGTGTGCTAACGGCAATCGCAACGTTTTCCTCTAACTGCTCTGTCAGTGCTGTAGCAAAATCTATGTAAACGCTAACCGCAGCAGCAAATTTCTTTGTAAAATTCTCCAAGTCAGTACCTTGAGAGGTAAAGAGCATCTCCGTTATAAGACTCTGCGCATTCAAATATTGGAAATCTGCCGTCAGCCCAATTAGCTCAACGGTTTGCCGCTTTAGCCTTCCCGCCTTACTTGAATCCCCAACTAATTCCGCCATTCGCAGCAAGTCTTTTCCGCGGCCAATGGCAATTAATTGGCGCATACCTTGCCGAAATAAAGTTCTATAGCGGGCTTGATCTCCGGATGACTTCGCATGCTCCAGCGCCTTTAGATAAGAACCTCGCTCGGCAAAATACTGGCTTAGCCGAAAATGAATCCCCTGACTTTTGCTTTCAGAAATCTGTGGGGAGATATTTAAGCCTGCTCGAACTACAGAGTTAAACGCGTAATTTTGCACTGGATCGGCGGAGTGCTTAATAAATAGAGATTCATTTGCAAAATGATTCAAGGTTGTTATCGAAAATTTCTCCTGCAGAATGATGCGGGCCTCATCCGTTGAAAACTCATCGACGACAGCCAGCGCTTCCAGAATTTCCCGCTCTTCTGGTTTTAGAGTTGATAGCAAATCTTCTACT
>CANIAV010000142.1 GCA_947465365.1 Actinomycetota bacterium
CTTGCTCTATGACCCCGGCACCTGGTGCGGGCAGCGAAGGTACGAAGAAGAAGCGCAGGCGTAAACGCCCCGCACATCGCGCCCCACTTACGAAAGATGCAACTACCCCTGGCGCTGCTGTGCCTAAAGAAGGCGCTGCCAAACGACCAAGACCACCTGCCAAGAGTTATGCCAAGCGCGTTGATGAAGTCTCCGCTGGCGGATTAGTCATCGATCACAGCGGAAAGAATGGCTTGTTAATCGGTCGCATCGATCATAAAGATGCATCTGGTCAAAGAATTTTATGGTCACTTCCCAAAGGACATATTGAAGAAGGTGAAACACCCGAACAAGCAGCGTTACGTGAAGTTGCGGAAGAGACCGGAATTGAATCGAGTATCGAAAGAGCTTTAGGTGTAATTGATTTCTGGTTTATGGCCGGCGGTAAGCGAATTCATAAAACTGTTCATCATTATCTATTCCGCGAAACCGGTGGCACGCTCGCTCCACAAGAGAGTGAAGTTGATGAAGTCGGCTGGTTTCCGCTCTCTGAAATCGTTGAACGTTTGGCTTATCCTGATGAGAAGAAGTTGATTGCTCGCACAGAAGCATCAGTCGAATTGGATGCGAAATGAAGAAATCAGCTTTTCTACTCTTTATTACCTTTCTTTTATTTAGTTCTCTACCGGCAGCCAGCGCTGATGGCACCGTCATTCATCTAATTAGTAAACCTCATCAACTCTTCGACGGAACATTTCGAAATGATGAATTAGCTACAGATCTCTTATCTTCTGGCCGTTTAGGTAAGGCTTTGGAACAGAAAAGGGTTGGCTCGCGCACTTGGATTATCGATGGCGAACTTTTAGATGAAGTTGCCGATATGGCCGATGGATATAAATTAGCTAGCGATAAAGCACCAACCGGGGAACTCGCCGCAAAAGAATGGCTATCTCGCTTATTGCTAGTTACTTCAGGTGATCAAGTGATCGCGCTTCCTTACGGCAATCCCGATATCGATTTAGCTAAACGTTCTGCACCCAGCGAACTACGGCTTTATTTAACATACGGCGCCGAGCGTGTTGCTTTTAATTTAAACCGAAAGATTTCAACAGAAAGCGGCGCCAATTGGAGTACTGGCACTTCACGGCTTAGTCCATTACTGCGTAAGAAATATACCCAGAACCGTCAAGCGCTAACTGCCTTATCATCTGTTGTTAACGCAGCTGAAGTCGCTGCCCAACGCGCCAAACTTGCGATATTGCTATCTCCATCTTTAGATAAGAATGATCGTGAGTTTTTCTCTTACAACGTAAGCGAAGGTGTTGCTAAAACTCTAAGTAAGTTGCGAGTTACAAGCGGCAAGTATCAAATTGCATCAGAGACTGGAAAGGTTCCGGTTACTGTTATAAATGGTTTTAACGTTCCGGTCGAAGTAAATATAAAATTAACTCCACTTAACTCGCGTGTACAAGTTACAAATATTGCCGCTCTGCAAATACCGGCAAATTCGCGCACCCAGCTTGCGCTACCTTTCACAGTAATTGCTCCAGGTGCCACAACAGTAATTGCGCAGATAACAAATAAAGATGGAGACTTCATCGGCCCATCTGCAAAGCTGGCCATCAACATCACCATCTTTGATTCCAAGGTAACTTGGTTCACTATTGGCGCGGCGATCCTTCTATTTATTGCAGCTCTGACCCAGACTATTCGCAGGATTAGAAAGGGGCGCAATGAAAAACAATGATTTATTCCGCGCCTCTGGGATTATGGCGATCGGCACAATTCTTTCGCGCATTACTGGATTCTTTCGCGCCATATTGGCGGTAGCAGTTCTTGGCACAGCGTTATTAGCTGACTCTTACAACGTGGCAAACACGATGCCAAATATTTTATATAACTTATTAGTTGGCGGCGCACTTACTGCAATCTTTGTTCCACAATTAGTCAGATCATTCTCTGATGAAGATGGGGGCCACGGTTTCGCCTCGCGCTTGGTCACCACGATCTCTGGAATTCTCTTACTGCTTGTCTTGGTTGGAGTTATCTTTGCGCCAGCTTTAGTTCGCTTATATGCACCTGATTTTGCAACAACTGGATTTGAGAAAGAGTTTGAGATCGCAGTTGCCTTTACTCGTTACTGTCTGCCACAGATCTTCTTCTTAGGGTTATTTACGATGCTGGGCCAGGTAGCCAATGCTCGTGGCTCATTTGCTCCTCTTATGTGGGCGCCAATTGCCAATAACTTGGTGGTAATCGTGGTCTTTGCTGGGGTATTGGTTATGCAGAAAGAGTTATCTGTTGGAAATATTTCAGATGGCCAGATTCAGCTCTTGGGTTGGGGAACAACTCTTGGCATTGTGGTGCAGGCCTTAATTTTGATTCCAGTTGTTAAACGTTCTGGAATTCGATTGCGCCCCATCTTTGGCGTTGCCGGTCTTGGTAAATCATTCTCACTTGCCGGATGGACCTTGGTTTATGTACTTATCTCACAAATTGGTTACTTGATCACTGTAAATGTGGCCACTAGCGCAGCTGTTCGCAGCGCACAGGCTGGGATTACAACTGGCGTTGGCTTCACACCTTTTACTAGCGCTTACTACATTATGTTGCTTCCTTATTCGATTGTAACTATCTCTATCGTTACTGCGCTCTTGCCCCATCTATCTAAATTAGCAATTGAGAAAAATGTTACAGAAGTTAAGAAGCAGTTAATTCGCGCTATCCGAATGTGTGGCGTAGTCACCGTCCCAAGTTCTGTTGCGTTATTACTCTTTGGTTCGTTAATGACAGAAGTTCTCTACTTCGGAATTTCACTACAAGACTCACGTTATATTGGATATGTTCTATCGGCGCTGAGTTTAGGTTTAGTCGCATTTTCAATAAATCTTATTTTGATCCGCGGGTTTAATGCATTTGAAGATACCAAGACACAAGTTATATCTATTCTTATTATCAATATTATTTCATCAGTTCTATCTTACGTTTTCTTAGCTACCGTTAAGAGTGAACATGTAACAATTGGCTTGGGTATTGCCTTCGCAGTTAGCTACATCATCGGCCTGGTAGTAACTATCTCTTTACTTGGCAAACATGTTGGTAAGTTTGAGTATTCGCATTTC
>CANIAV010000143.1 GCA_947465365.1 Actinomycetota bacterium
CATTCCGGTATCGAGCGCAGCCTTTGCTTCTTCTACGACAACCGGATTTAAGTGGCCGGCGAGCATTGCGCCAAAGCCCATAGATAGATCGAGCAACTGGCGACCATCAACATCGGTCATCCACGCGCCTTTGGCGGAGACGATCGAGATTGGATATGGATCCCAGTGCTGGAAGCTAGAGGTAACGCCAAGTGGGAGCGACTTCATAGAGCGTGCGCTCTCGGTGGCTGAGCCCTTAGTGTTTTTGGTAAATAGTTGCCATTCTGAGGCCAGTAAAGAAGCTACTTTCTCAGGCGATATCGGCGTGGATGTTGCTGGTAGTGATCTAAAACTTTCCGCATGATGCGATTGTGTAATCATTTTAAAGCTGTACGGCAAAGGTTTCTGATTTAGAAACTCGTTTGAGAAGTACTCTCCCCGTCATTTTCATTCTTTCGAATGTGTCGTAAGTATCTCCGAAGTTAAAAAAAGTTGCAACCCCGACCCCTTTTTATGCGAGAAGTTCGGGCGTGTCTCATAAACTTCCGTTTGTTATGGAAAAACCAACAATAATTCTTGCAACAAGTAATGGCGTGGGCATGGGCCATTTAGCCCGCGCATCAGCGATTGCACTTGCCTTAAAAGAATACGCAAATCCAATTATTGTTTCTATGGCCGGCGGAATTGCAGAAGTTCCAGAATTTATGGGAATTCGTTGCGAATATATTCCAGGGCGAGATCGTTTATGGATGCCACGCGAAAAATGGGATGCATACCTGCGCGATCGTTTACTAGCGCTAGTAGATGAAACTGGCGCTCGCGTACTTTCCTTTGATGGCGTTGTTCCTTATCCAGGTGTAATTGCTGCAAAGTTTGGCCATCCAAAACTTTCATTAGTTTGGGTACGTCGCGGTTTATGGCAGAAAAAACCACAACGTTTTGTTTTAGGTTTGCAATCAAAGATGATGGATCACATTGTTGAACCTGGCGATATTGCTAGAGCATATGATTTTGGTCCAACTGCAAAACGTGCAGATGCAACTCTGACTTCACCGGTTTCGCTCTTTCAAAGCAGCGATGCCTTCTCACGTGATGAAGCCCGTCAGTTATTAGGACTTGACCTAAATCGACCAGCAGTTCTGGTTCAACTTGGCACTGGCGATAGCGATGTTAACGAGAAGATGACCGCTGCTTTATCTGGCCTGATTGGCTGGAAAGATCTGCAAGTAATTCTCACCAAGCAGCCGCTAGATAAAGATGGCAACTCACTTGCTCCTGCAGGTTTAGATATTCGCGTGGTGCGCTACTTCCCACTGGCGCGAGTTCTACGCGCATTTGATGCCGGCGTATGCGCAACTGGCTATAACGGGGTTCACGAGTTACTGCCAGCGCAAGTACCAACCGTCTTTGTCTCAAATATTCGCGGCACCGATGACCAAGAAGCACGAGCCAAGTGGTGCAACGACTTTGGATTTGCCTTGCGTGCAGATCAGGCAGATTTAGCAGATATCACCGCCAAGGTGCGCGCGCTGCAAGATCCACAATTACGAATGAAGTTAAGTGAGAAATGTGGCGATTTGCCGAAACCAACGGGCGGCGCAGAGATTGCAAAGATTCTCTACGAGCTTGCGATAGCAAAAGAACCAATTAGGCCTTCCCGAATTACCTATTTACGTTTAACGGTGCAGGAACATATCAATCGTGGGATGCGGCATGTTATTTATATGGGGCTTCGGCGATTAGTCCTAATTTACCGTGCGATTCACCCTCACGTTGTGGTTCAGATTACGCGCCAAGAATCTCCCATCTGGGGCGATCAACACACCGCGAAAGAACTACACACCCTTATTAGAGGCGATCAACGATTTGAACATTTGATTACAGGTGCATCTGAAAAATATAAAGCTCGACGTGCAGAAATTGCGGAAGAGGCGTATGGTGAATTAACAGAGGTGATCAAGGGAAAATGAAATTTAGAACTTGGATTAAGAAGAGTAAAGCAGGTCGCATCTTGTGGCGAGTGATTATCGGAATCGCTGGTGGTTCTGTCACTGTTGTAGGTGCCATCGCGCTGGTCGGTCCCGGTCCTGGCATATTGATAGTTCTCGCTGGACTTGGAATTTTGGCTTCAGAATTTGCCTGGGCTGCGCGCGTGATGGTTCACACCAGAACTTATGCGCAAAAAGCCGCCGACAAAGTTGGTATGCCAAAGTGGGCACAACTTGCACTTATCGCAGCCGCCGCCGTTGTATCTATTTTCGTGATCTTGTATTTATATGAAACTGGCAAGATCTAATTAAAACTGGGAACGAATATCCCAAAGATCTTTAAAGACTGGATTAAATAAGGTACTCGCTAAGTATTTAACTCCATCAGAGCCACCGGTACCTGCTTTTTGCCCAATAGTGCGTTCTACCATTTTTACATGGCGATATCGCCATTCTTGTAGTCCTTCATCAATATCCATTAACCGTTCACAAACCATCGCAGATTCGGGATCATCACGGTGCACGGCAAGTAGCGCATCAATTACACGTGGATCAGATTGATAGTGAGTTGCTTTATCTCGGTTTAATACTTCATTAGGGATTTTATGGCCACGTTTGGCAAGGTAGGCCAGCGTTGAGTCCCAAATCGAGTTACGAGATGAGATCTCTTTTATCTCAGCCTGTACCGCAGGTGGCAGATGAGATGCCATCTTGGAATCACGTCGCCCCAATAAAGCTTCTACTTTTCTAAATTGAGCAGATTGGAAACCACTGGATGAAGAGAGGTATCCGCGGAAAGCGTTAAATTGCAGTGGTGTCATAGTTTCTAAAATATCTACCTGTGTGACACAAACTTTAAGTATGGTGCGGATTCTTCCCAGTATGGCCAAAGAACGATGGGTATCACCTGATTCGAGCGCTTTAGCTGCTTCATTAAATTCATGTATTAATTGCTTAAACCAGAGCTCATAACTTTGATGGATGATTATAAATAGCATCTCATCGTGTTCTGGACCATCAGATAGCGGGGTTTGTAGCGCAAGCAACTTATCAATTGCTAAATATGAATTGTAAGTAAGTGCGGAATCGAACTCG
>CANIAV010000144.1 GCA_947465365.1 Actinomycetota bacterium
CAACGATATGAAATACACGTTTGGGGCACCGTTCTCTTTTTAGATGTGGGATCTTCGGCGCTGTCGGAAGCTGCGATGGATGCGGCCGTTGAAGACGTTAAGAAATTTGTTTATGGCGTGGATGAGGATTTCTCAACCTATAAAGATGGCTCGTTTGTTTCACGTTTGCGCCGCGGGGAAATTTCGATTGATGAATGCCCTGTTGATGTGAAAGAGGTTTGGGGCTTGTGCGCTGTTGCGCGTTATTTAACTGATGGCGCATTTGATCCGTGGGCAGTTGCCGGTGGTTTTGATCCATCGGGTTATGTAAAAGGCTGGGCTGCAGATCGCGTGGCGCAGATTTTGCTGGACGCTGGTTGTGAACACATTCAGGTAAATGCAGCAGGTGATTTAACTTTGCATGGTGGGATAAATGAAAAGGGTGTAGTTGGGCCGTGGAAAATCGGTGTTGTAAATCCTGATAACCGCCAAGAAGTCTTGCGGATATTTGAGATTAACGATGGTGCGATTGCAACGAGCGGCACATATGAACGTGGTGCACATATCTTTGATCCGGCTACAGGAACAATTGCGATTGGGGCAAAGTCCGCGACGGTATTGGGGCCAGATGGCGGTTTAACCGATGCGCTTGCGACGGCGTTGATGGTTTCAGGTGAAGATGGTGCGGTTTGGTTTAGTCAGCCTGAATTAGCCGAATACTCGGCATGGGTTATTGATCGCAATAGCGGTGGCGCTTGGGGCTTTGGCCCTGCAATTACTGACTAATTTTGTTTAGTAAAGCCACTTCGTCGCTAGTTAGCTCAACGATCTGCATGATCTCGCGTAGTTGTTCAACGGTGCGCGCTGATGCAATAGGTGTGCTGACCTGAGAGTTGGCACGTAACCAAGCAAGAGCAACTGCAGAGATTGAAGAGTTATGGACCTTGGCGATTTTATCTAAAGCGTCGACGATGGCATAACCCTTATCGGTTTGATAATCAATAACACCGCCCGCGCGAATTGAATCGATTGTTACACCAGGGCGATATTTGCCGGTGAGGAATCCGCGCGCAAGACCGTAGAACGGTAGCGCTGAAGGACCGTTTTTCTTTAATACTTGTTGTTGTTCGGATTCAAATGGGTTGCGTTCCATCAAGTTATATTGATCTTGCAAACAAATGTATTTGGGTAAGTTTTCTTTGGTTGCGATATCGAGCGCTTCTTGCAAACGGGCGCCGGTGTGTTGGGATGCACCGATATAACGGATCTTTCCTTCGTTAATAAGTGTTTGATATGCACCCAAGGTTTCGGCAATTGGTACGTCTATATCATCGTGGTGAGAGTAATAAAGATCTATGTGATCGGTTTGTAAACGCTTCAATGAATCGTTGCAGGCAGCGATGATATTTTCGGGGCGCAATCCAGGACGGGTAGAAAGCTTGGCGACTTTGGTTGCGATGACAAGTGAATGGCGATTGCCGCGTGATTTCATCCAGTTGCCGATAATGGTTTCGGATTCGCCGCCGACGTTGCCATCGACCCATTCGGAGTAAACATCTGCGGTGTCGATGAAGTTACCGCCAGATGCTGTGAAGGCATCTAAAACCCCCTGAGATTGGCTCTCATAGGCGCTCCAGCCAAAGACATTGCCACCCAGGCAAAGTGGAAAGACTTCAAGATTGGTCCCTACAATTTTGATCATGTGCTGAGTGTAGGGATTAACGGTTATAAGTGCGCTTGGCTGCAGTAAACGCGGTAAATCCAGAGATAGAAGTTATTGAAGTATTTAATTCAACACTTAACATTCCATCTGTATTTACTTGCAGCGCAACTACTCCCTTTTCTGATCCTGTAATTACGGTGTAACCCACTGGCCATGGGGCCATGCTTCCTGGTGGATTTGCGGCAACTCCGGAAGGTGGGGTGTAAGACAATTGTGCGAGCTTGTATACAACCATTCCACTAGATGCTGTGAGTTTATCTGGCGCAACTTGACCAGGTGCTACTACTAACGCTGCTTGATCTGCATCACCATTTGGATCTTTCCACCAACCAGATGAGAAGACCCACGCCTTTGTATCGACTTGATGTGGCGCGATTGCAAGATGGCTCCATGAGTAGTCGTTCTTTCCCGGAACTGAGCCGCTACCGATCATTGTTGCTGTATTTTCGTAATCGCTATTTAATCGGCCGGCGTAACCATTTGTTCCAGCAAGGAACCAGTTGCCGGATGCGGTGCCGGCGATATCGTGATCGATTTTTCCAACGCGAGGAGAACTTGTCTTTTGTAGTTGGGCCTCCATCGCACTTCTTATCTCACTTGAGAAAAATGGCAGATAGTCAGCTGTGTATGGCTTCCAGGTATCTAAAGTCAGATAGGCCTGAGGATTTTGGAAACCAGATAGCCAGGATGTTCCGTCGAAGACATTGAAATCGAGCATGGTCTCGCCTTGGCGCCCAAACTCTTCTCCCGCTTTTATCTTTACGTTGGTTTTCAAGTAACCCGAGCTACTTGCTTGCGATGCAAGTGATGCCAATACCCCAGTTACCTTATTCATAACCATGTATACCGAATAGAGATTACATCCATGGTTTATGACAACACGGTAAGAATTAGGCGCCCCAAGATTTGAAAGTTCAGTTATCACGCCATCTGCCGGGGCTGTAACAGGGATGTAATCGGCTGCGGTTAATTGAGATGGCGACTTGGATAGCGGTTTAGATCCTAAGTAAGCGTGATCAATCGGAGTTACGTGACCTCCCACCATTAAACCGTAAGGAATGGAAGGCGCTAATTGATCAAGGGGGAGCACAGGGGAAGTGAATTTAATTGAAGATGGTGAACAAGTCGGCTCAGCTCCATTTGGGCTGCCAAGTATTTGGGCAAGCGTTGGGTACCAATCTGGTCGAGATGTGTAACCGCTAGTTGGAGTTTTTGGAACATCACTTGCCAAGACGTAACTGACTTTTCCATTTTTACAAATAGCGGTCATGATTCCATTCCAACCAATATCGCCATTTTTGCTACATGAAGAACCAAGCTGGCCTAATTTAAATCCGGCGCTCTGATTATTTCCGCC
>CANIAV010000145.1 GCA_947465365.1 Actinomycetota bacterium
ACAAGCTGCGTGCGTTGCGCCTAAATAACCACAACCAATTACCGAGAGTTTCATAGGGTCAGAGTCTAAGGCACGTTCTATTTAATCGCGCCGCACGGATTTTCGGCGGCGGTGCGAGTCTTGAATTTATCGACTATTACAGGCGTAGCTTTTGTGGTGCTACTGGCAGAAGGCGAAGGCGTTACTTCATCAACTAAAGCAGAGTCATCGCGAATACGGGTCCAAAGTTCAGTACCTAACGTTTGATCCCAGATAACAACTGAGCCAATTCCCGGAACATTTCCATTGGCATTTGAAAGCGGCACCGTCAAAGTACGTACATTCCCTGAGGAAAGCCCACGCAACTGTTTAGCCAGGTTTAGCAGGTCGCTCTCATTTAAATTTTCATCCATCTTTATTGTTGAGAGTGCCGCATTCATAAAGTTAACAATTTTGATTGGGTTTAACAGAACGCCGGTACTGGTGGCCTTCTTTAAGACTGAACTCATAAATTGTTGTTGGCGCTGCATACGACCAATATCTCCACGCCCGTCGAAGTCGCGCGTGCGAACATATTTCAGCGCTTCGATTCCACCTAAAGTATGGGTACCGGCAGCAAGAACAAGATGGCTCTTGGGATCATCGATATCAACTTTGGTGCAGACATCAACGCCTCCCAAAGCATCAACAATTCCAGCAAAGCCAGCAAAGCTGACTTCGATGTAATGATCAATCTTTAAATTTGTTGCGCCTTCAACGGTTTGAATTAATAACGGCGCACCACCGAAAGCGAAGGCAGCATTTAATTTATTTTGTCGAGCTGGAATCTGTGATTTTCCATCTGTGCTTGTGTGTGCAGGAATAGTTACAAGCGTGTCACGTGGAAGAGAGACCAGATAAGCCTTGTCGCGGGCTTTGCTGATGTGCACCAAGAGCATCGTGTCAGAACGACCACCTGCTGCAGTTTTGGTACTGCCCACGCGCAACGCTTTCATCTGCTCTTTAGTAAGGCCTTCGCGAGTATCTGATCCAACTAAAAGATAGTTAAGCGCCTTAGAAGTTTTCTCGGGTCTGTTATCGAGTCCAGCAAATACGCTAATTCGCGCAATCTTTCCGCTGACATGTCCAAGTCCGAGCCAGGACACCGATGCGAGAACTACAACTCCAAGTGATAGAGATGTAATAATCCGTATCGCGCGCGTCGCTTTCACATGCGAACTCTACTTGGGCGATAGCGTGGAGGGGTTATGACGACATCAATAGGCGAGTTATCTGCCTCACCGGCGGTAAGCGTCATCCTCCCAGTCCTTAATGAAGAGCCTCATTTAGAAGAATCGGTATCTGCCATTCTTTCTCAGGATTACTTAGGGATTTTTGAAGTAATACTCGCCTTGGGACCTTCGCGCGATCGCACTGATGAAATCGCTCAGGCACTTGCTGCCGGTGATAGCAGAGTTAAATTAGTTGCAAATCCAACTGGAAAAACTGCTGTCGGACTAAATCTGGCAGTCGCAACATCTAGTAACCCAATAATTGTGCGAGTAGATGGACATGCCAAGATTCCAAATAATTATCTCTCACTCGCAGTTGAGATTCTCCGCAAATCGGGTGCAGTAAATGTTGGCGGAGTTATGGCAGCTGAGGGAGTTACTAATTTTGAAATCGCAGTAGCACGCGCCATGCGCAGTCCACTGGGCGTAGGTGCCTCGCGCTTTCATACTGGAGGCGAAGCGGGTGAAGTAGATACTGTCTACCTCGGCGCATTTCGCCGCGAAGCGATCACCGCCGTTGGTGGATTTGATGAGCGATATACCCGGGCGCAAGATTGGGAGCTAAATTATCGCCTACGCAAAAACGGAGGAAAGATTTATTTTGATCCGCGATTGCAAGTTACATATCGGCCGCGACCAAATTTAAGAAAACTTGCCAAACAATATTTTCAGTATGGTCGTTGGCGCCGTGTTGTTTCTCGTAGCCATTCCGGCACAATAAATTTACGTTACTTAGCACCACCTTTTACTCTTATCGCAACACTCATTTCCCTATTTTTGGGCCTATCGATTAATCCAATCTTTTATCTGCCGGCGGCAATATATGGGTTCTTTCTACTAATCTCTTCAGCATTGATTGCAAAATCTGTGCGTGAATTCATTTCATTGCTAGCGATAATTCCTACTATGCACTTCGCGTGGGGCGCGGGCTTCATCACCTCAACTAAAGCACTGCGGTAGCCTTTACCTATATGAGCGCACCAGTTGCAATATATGAACCCTTCCGTGCCGGGCTGCCGCCACTTGGCGCATATTTGCGCGCGCTCTGGTCACGTCGCTCATTTATCGCAGAATTTTCCCGCTCTGAACTTCGTGAACAGAACTATGGATCGGTCTTTGGGCAACTCTGGCTAATTCTCAATCCCTTACTACTCTCGGGAGTCTACTTTTTACTTATTTATATAATTGGTGGCCATAGCGATTCAACTCGTTACGGACATTTAACTGCCAGTCTTTTCTTATTTTATTTGGTTAGCAATAGCCTCAGCGGTGGAGTTAAATCAATCACCGCAGGACAGCGACTGATATTAAATACCGCTTTCCCACGAATTATGTTGCCGATTTCTGCATTGGTAATTGCACTCTTTAAATTTGTTCCAACCTTGGCAGTCTTTCTCGTCATGCGCTCTTTGCTTGGCCTGCCTTTCTCATGGCAGATGTTCTGGGCCATTCCTGTAATCGCAATTGCGCTCTTGATGGGCCTAGGTATGGCGATTTTAATTTCTTGTATAAATGTCTATTTCCGAGATATTGCTAGCTTCTTGCCGTACATGACTCGTAGCCTCCTCTATTTATCACCAATACTTTATCAAGCAGCGGATCTTTCAGATAAGTTAAAAAGTTTCGAGATAGCAAATCCCATTTTCTACTTACTTGATGCTTGGTCACAAGTAATGGTTTACGCAAAAGCGCCAGACTTATTTTCGCTTGCCCATAGTTTCATCTGGGCAATTTGTATCTTTCTAATAGGTACATATTTCTTCCTATCTAGGGAGCGTGATTTCGCTGTCCGCCTCTAA
>CANIAV010000146.1 GCA_947465365.1 Actinomycetota bacterium
ACTAAAGCTAAAGTCTCTTTCAATAACGTGACACCAGATGCACCGGCATATTCAGGTTTATTTGTTCCAAAGTTTGATCCCAGATCACCTAAACCGCTTGCTGCAAATAAAGCATCACAAATTGCATGTGCTGCCACGTCGCCATCGGAATGTCCTTCAACGCCATCTTGATCTGGCCATAACAAACCCGCGAGCCACAGTGGGCGACCTGATTCGAAGTGATGGGCATCAACGCCAACGCCAGTCTTAAAGGTTGATGATTGCCCTAAGAATTGCAAAGCAGTTGCTAGATCAGATGGCGTTGTAATTTTTAGCGCACGTTCTTCACCATTAATTACCCGAACTGGCTTTCCTAACGCTTCAACGAGTGCAGCATCATCAGTTGCTTCACCAGATTGTGCATGTGCTTGATTGATCAGGCCATAGGTAAAACCTTGGGGAGTTTGAATCTTGCGCATTGATGTGCGATCAGGTGTTGCCGTAACTATTCCATCTGCGCTTACAACTTTTACCGTATCGGTTTGAGCAAGGCCCGGAATAACTGCTACATCTCCATTCTTCAGAGCAGCAACAACGCTCTGCGCCAAGGCAGGAGATGCCAACGCACGCGCGGCATCATGGATCAATACGTATTCTGCTTCGCATAAGACTTTAGATAGACCGATCCGAACGCTTTCTGATCGCGTTGCTCCACCTGTAACAACGGTGATGCCATCGCCAACTAATGTTTGAATTTGCTTTTCATACCCGGCAGGTGCGGTCACAATTATTTGATCTGCAACTGATGATATGGAAGAGATAGCATGTTCAATTAAGGTGCGATCACCTAATTGAATTAACGCTTTGGGTATCCCCGCACCAAATCTTTCGCCACTGCCTGCAGCAGCGATGATGGCGGCGATCATGAGTTAGGTGAGTTAATTAAGAAGCGAGAACCTCGTCAAGGAGAGTTGCAGCCTTTTCTTCATCTGTGCGCTCAGCAAGAGCTAGCTCAGAGATAAGGATCTGCTTCGCCTTGGCGAGCATGCGCTTTTCACCAGCAGAAAGACCGCGATCTAGATCGCGACGATAAAGATCGCGCACGACCTCAGCGACCTTGATGACATCTCCTGAGGCAAGTTTTTCTAAATTGGCCTTGTAACGACGTGACCAGTTAGTTGGTTCTTCGGTATATGGCTGGCGAAGGACGCTAAATACGCGGTCAAGACCGGCGCTATCGACAACATCGCGAACTCCGACAAGATCTACATTATCTGCAGGAACGCGGACTGTGAGATCTCCTTGTGCAACTTTCAAGACTAGGTAGGTACGCTCTTCGCCCTTGATGATGCGAGTTTCAATCGCTTCGATTAGAGCTGCTCCGTGATGGGGATAAACAACGGTTTCGCCGACCTTAAATGTCATGTGTTGCCCTTCGCTAGACAGACAATTCTACCAGCGATTTAGAGGTCAGAAAACCCCATTAAATCAGGGGTAAATGGCCCTAAATCGCGTGAGAGAATGTCCCTATGCGTCGCACAATTACAACAATTACCGCTCTATTAATTGCTACATCGCTAACTGCATGTGGTGCTGGCCAGAACGCGGCAACCCGTCAAATTACAAAGGTAACCGATGGCGTTGAACTATCGATTACGCAAAACGGTAGCGCGATCAAGATTGTTAACTTGCTTCTTGTTGCAACTGAAACTGGCGATGCCGTAGTTGTCGGAACCATTGTTAATCAAGGCGAACAAGCAGATCAATTACTTGGTATCGCAGTCGGTGGAAATACCGCAACGATTACCGGTGATATGGCGCTTAACCAAAATGCACCACTGCGTTTTGAAGGTGAAAGCGCTAACGCTAAAGCGGTCTTTGCTGGAGTTTCACCAGTTGCCGGTCGCCACGTAAAACTAACTCTTGGATTTGCCCGCGCCGGAATGGTTACTGCAGAAGTAATTATCCGCGATAAGCGCGATGCTTATAAGAATGTAACTTCAGGAATTACTCCTGTGGCTACTTCTTCCCCTGATTCGCAACCGCTTCAATAGCAGCCTTCGCGGCAATCGGATCTAAGTACTCCCCGCCTTTTTTAACCGGTTTAAAGTCAGCGCCTAAGTTATAAAGCAGCGGAATACCAGTCGGAATATTAAGTTCTGCAATATCCGATTCAGAAATACCATCTAGGTGCATAACTAATGCGCGCAGCGAATTTCCATGAGCGGTAACAAGCACGCGCTTGCCGGCTTTTAGATCAGGAATAATTGATTCTTGCCAGTAAGGCATCATGCGCGCAACGACATCTTTTAGACATTCAGTAGCCGGCAGATCTTTACCTAAATCGGCATAACGCGCATCGTTTGCTTGGCTATATGGGTCATTGGCCTCAATCGGTGGAGGCGGCACATCGTATGAACGGCGCCATAGCTTGAATTGTTCTTCCCCGTATTTAGCTAGCGTCTCTTTCTTATCTTTTCCTTGCAGTGCGCCGTAATGGCGTTCATTTAAGCGCCAAGAACGGCGGACCGGAATCCAATGGCGATCGCATGAATCAAGAGCTAATTGCGAAGTATGAATTGCCCGGCGCAGCAAAGATGTGTGAACTACATCAGGCAATAAGTTGCGCTCTAGCAATAACTTTCCACCGCGGGCTGCTTCTGCTTCACCTGCTGCAGATAAGCGAACATCTACCCAACCAGTGAAAAGGTTTTTTGCATTCCATTCCGATTCACCGTGGCGAAGAAGGATTAATTCATAGTTCGACATAGCGCCTATCTTGCCATGTGTTGCGCATATATTTAAATCAGATGCGCAAAGGCGTCGAGATTTGCTAAAGATTCACCACGGCTTACTCGCCAGGCCCATTCGCGGCGGATCGCATTGGCAAATCCAAGTTCAAGCAGCGGATTAAATGAGGAATCTGAATATTGCAGCACCGCACCGATCAAGCGATCTATCTCGCGATCGGTCACAGCAGATAACGGCAAGCGCCCTACTAAGAAGATATCGCCGAGTTCATTTGTAGCAAAAGCGATGCCATACATGCCAGCATTCT
>CANIAV010000147.1 GCA_947465365.1 Actinomycetota bacterium
GATCTGCGGTCGCAATACCGATGCAGAGAAAGATGTTGTTGAAAATGCCCGTCGTCGCTGGCCGGCAGTTGAATTTGAGATCCGCGAAGTCGCGGTGCAAGGCGCAGCAGCAGTTGTTGAAGTATCTGCGGCGCTGCGCGAACTTGAAGAATTAGAAGATGTTGATGTCATCATCATTACCCGCGGTGGCGGATCTTTTGAAGATCTCTTGCCCTTCAGCGATGAGTCACTTGTGCGCCTTGCGGCAAGTTGCACCACCCCAATCGTTAGCGCGATCGGACACGAGAAAGATTCACCTTTACTTGATTTAGTGGCTGACTATCGCGCATCAACTCCAACTGATGCGGCAAAGCGAGTTGTGCCAGATATCGAGCAAGAGATATCTGATATCAATAAAATCCGCGACCGGATGTATCGCAGATTACTGTCAACTGTGGAATTCGAGTTAAACCAGATCGCACAGCTGCGCAATCGCCCAGTTATGAAAGATCCCAGCGTCATGATCAAGGTTCGTAAAGATGATTTAACGGCGTTGCGCGATCGTTCCCATCGCGGCTTTAAAGCGCTGCTGGATATTGAAAAGAAAGAGATCAAGGGCGTTATCGCCCATCTACGTTCGCTTTCGCCGCAATCGACTATGGACCGCGGTTATGCGGTGGTGCAAAGCGATGACGGAAAGATTGTGCGCGATGCCACAAAGTTAAAGGCCGGTGCTGTGCTGCGAATTCGCGCTGCTAAGGGCGAAGCTAAAGCCAGCGTGCTGGCGAGCGAGTAGATTTAACCCATGGCCGCTAAAGAGGGAAAGCCTTCATATGAAGAAGCTCGTGATGAGCTCGCTGAAATCGTTGAATCACTCGAAGATGGCAGCGCGACGTTGGAAGAATCTTTAAAGCTCTGGGAACGCGGTGAAGAGTTAGCCAAGATCTGCCAAGAATGGTTAGACGGGGCTAAGAAGAAGTTAGATGCTGCAAAGAAGCCAGCTGAATAATGTCACCACAATTTTCTTACTCTGATTTACTGCCTGTCGGCGAAGATAAAACTAAGTATCGCAATATCGGCAAAGCAGGCGTGAGCGTTGTAAAACTTGGCGATAAAGAGTTTCTGCAAGTATCACCTGAAGCACTTACCTTGCTAACGGAAACTGCCATCCACGATATTTCACATTATCTGCGCGCAGAACACTTGCAACAGCTGGCCAATATTTTAAAAGATCCTGAAGCCTCGCCAAACGATCGCTTCGTCGCCTTAGATTTATTGAAGAACGCCAATATCTCAGCCGGTGGAATCTTGCCTATGTGCCAAGACACCGGAACTGCATTGGTGATGGGCAAGAAGGGTCAATATGTATTGACCACTGCTAAAGATGAAGTTGCGATCTCGCAAGGAATCTACGACGCTTACACAAAGCTAAACCTGCGTTATTCGCAGATGGCCCCGGTTACAACATGGGATGAGAAGAACACCGGCAATAACTTGCCTGCTCAAATTGAGATTTATGCAGATTCTGATCACCAAGATGAATATAACTTCATGTTTATTGCTAAAGGCGGCGGCAGCGCTAATAAATCGTTCTTGTATCAAGAGACCAAGGCAGTGCTAAACCCAGCCTCATTTATGACTTGGCTAGATGAAAAACTTCGCTCCATCGGAACCGCAGCTTGTCCGCCCTATCACCTGGCAATTGTCATCGGCGGAACCAGCGCCGAGCACACAGTTAAGACTGCCAAGCTTGCTAGTACTAAATATTTAGATTCACTTCCACCAACAGGTGATGCCGCAACTGGACATGGCTTTCGCGATATCGAACTTGAGGCAAAAGTATTAGAACTAACTCGCACTTTAGGAATCGGCGCACAATTTGGCGGTAAGTACTTCTGCCACGACGTGCGGGTAGTTCGCCTGCCGCGCCATGGGGCATCACTGCCAATCGCAATCGCAGTTTCTTGCTCAGCAGATCGTCAAGCCAAAGCCAAGATCACTAAAGATGGCATCTTTTTAGAAGAGCTAGAGCGCGATCCTGCACATTTCTTGCCTGATACAACCGATGAACACTTAGACGATAACGTTGTAAAGATTGATCTAAATCAATCAATGGATATGGTGCGAGCCGAACTTTCGAAGCATCCAGTTAAAACTCGAGTTTCCCTGACCGGCACAATCGTTGTCGCTCGCGATCTGGCGCATGCTCGCATCAAGGCAGCCCTCGATGCCGGCCAACCGTTGCCGCAGTATTTAAAGGATTACGCCGTTTACTACGCAGGCCCTGCCAAGACTCCAACTGGTTACGCATCGGGTTCATTTGGTCCAACAACTGCCGGACGTATGGATTCATATGTTGAGCAGTTCCAGAAAGCTGGCGGATCTTTTGTAATGCTCGCTAAAGGAAATCGCTCAAAGGCAGTTACCGATGCCTGCAAAGCAAATGGTGGTTTCTATCTCGGATCAATCGGCGGACCGGCTGCGCGCTTGGCCCAAGATTGCATCAAGAAAGTTGAAGTTTTAGATTTCGATGATTTAGGAATGGAAGCTGTCTATAAGATCGATGTCGTTGATTTCCCAGCCTTCATCGTTGTTGACGATAAGGGAAATGACTTCTTCGTGGAATCTGTGAAATTGGTATCAATTGGAAATAGACCTGAGAACTAGTCGCTAAGAAATTGTTTGAGGGTTTAAAAATCGCAAGGGTTCGATTTAAGGTTTAGTAATAACGACTGTGGCGGAACTTAGCCCAGGCGCTACATGGATTGTCATAGCGCGCTTCGATATAGCGAAGTCCCCAACGGATTTGGGTGACCGGGTTGGTTCGCCAATCTGATGAGATAACTTCCATACGGATTGCAGGTAGCGCCTGCGGAATTCCATGAGCGCCAGAGCGCTTATTATGGGCCTTGTAATTCCAGTGGCTCTCTTTTGTCCAGAGGCGATTGAGGCAGGTGTATTGATCTGCGCCCCATGCGTACTCGCTAAACATGATTGCCTTAGTAACCTTCTTGGCACCGACGATGGTGCGCGCCATTTCA
>CANIAV010000148.1 GCA_947465365.1 Actinomycetota bacterium
GGCAAAGTGCGTATTCGGTCTAACAATTTTGAAGATCGCACGCATGAAGTCACACGCTGAAGGCATGAAGGACGATCACTAATCGTCTGATAAATAGTTAAAGTTAAAGGGGCGTCGGGAAACCGGCGCCCCTTTAATATTTGTAGGATAGGGATATGACAAAGGCGACTCTTTCGAAATACGCGCTCAACAATTACCGAATGGCTAGTTATTTACTGCTGGCAATTGGCTTAATCAATCTGCGCTACCAAACTGGTAAAGATGGAGTTCTTACTAATTCGCTAACAATTGTTATTCCAGGAATTGTGATGTTATTAACCACCTTTGCCAAGGGCGCTTATGGCCTGCTCGCCCGTCGTGAAGTTATGGTTTTACTTGCAGTGTTAGGCGCAGCTCTAGTTACTTGGGCAATTACTAACTAACTACTTGCGCCAGTAATTTATTTTCGGAAAGAGATATCACTCTTCTTCATCGCGGTAATTAATATCCGGATCGCATTTGGCCCCATACCGTGCATATCTTTTATGGCATCTAGCGAATATTTTCTTAAATCGCTGACTTTATAAAGTCCTTCATCGATCAAAGCTCTGCGCGCAGGTGCTGCCAACCCAAGTTCCACCCAAGCGCCATCGACTGCTGCGTAGGCAGCTAAATCAACCTCGCTGTTATTTGCGGTGCTATTTTTTGAATTGGCTTTCTCCGCACGCCTTGCGGCGGCTTCGCGCGCAATTTTGGCTTGCGTCATCTTTATCTTTGCACGTGATGCTTTAGCCATATTAAATATTATCTTGCTGGTGCGGGAGGCGGGACTTGAACCCGCACGCCGGAGCACAAGTTCCTAAGACTTGCGTGTCTGCCATTTCACCACTCCCGCTGGAGCGTCATGAGAATGTTATAGAAAACTCATGTACTGGTGCTTAGGTTAGAGGTAAGTTTGCTTTATACAAAATTGTGGCCGAAGCGGCCCACAGGAGCGCGCCAACTGGCCATTCCTGCGATCAAGTGAGGAAGTTAAATGTCATTAACACCAACGCCCGCCGATAAGTTCACCTTTGGACTCTGGACAGTAGGTTGGCAGGCGCGCGATCCCTTCGGTGATGCAACTCGTGGGGCGCTCGATCCAGTGCGCACAGTTAATGAACTTGCAGCGCGCGGTGCATACGGTGTGACATTTCACGATGATGATTTAATTCCATTTGGTAGCGATGATTCATCACGTCGCGGACATATCGATCGCTTTAAGAAAGCTTTAGATGAGACCGGTATGAAAGTACCGATGGCAACTACAAATCTCTTCTCACACCCAGTCTTTAAAGATGGCGCATTTACAAGTAATGATCGCGATATCCGTCGCTATGCGATACGTAAAGCGATGCGCAATATTGAACTAGCTGTTGAACTCGGCGCACATACCTATGTTTGTTGGGGCGGCCGCGAAGGCGCCGAATCAGATGCGGCAAAGGATGCCTACGTTGCACACGAGCGTATGCGCGAAGCCTTTAATGTGCTTAGCCAATTTGTTTTAGATAATGGCTACAAAATTAAATTTGCAATTGAGCCAAAGCCAAATGAACCTCGTGGCGATATCTTCTTGCCAACAATTGGCCACGCACTTGCCTTTATCTACACGCTTGATCATCCAGAGCTAGTTGGTTTAAATCCAGAAGTCGGCCACGAACAAATGGCGGGACTTAACTTTGTTCACGGTATCGCGCAGGCGTTATGGCAGAAGAAGTTATTCCATATCGATCTAAATGGGCAGCACGGTCCGAAGTTCGATCAAGATTTGGTATTTGGACATGGCGATCTCAAATCTGCCTTCTTCTTAGTTGAACTGCTTGAGCGTTATAAATATGACGGCCCTAAGCACTTTGATTACAAACCAGGTCGCACCGAAGACGATAAAGGTGTTTGGGATTCTGCGACTGCAAATATGCGCACCTATTTAGCGCTAAAGGAACGTGCAACTGCTTATCGCAACGATCCTCGTGTAATCCAGGCGCAGAAAGATTCCAATATTCCAGGCCTTACCGAGAACACAATGGGAACTGGCGAGAGCTGGAAAGATCTCGCAAAGGATTCATTCGATGTTGAAGCCGCCGGAGTTCGCGGATATCAATATGAAGCCCTTAATCAACTCGCGCTAGAGCACTTAATGGGGTTCGGAAAGTAAATTCTCAGGCAGGGTAACCTTGCCTAGTGAGTTCGCATTCTGATCTATTAGCAGCCCAAATTCAGGGCGCTATTTCTCGCGCCATCGAACGCGGGGATTTGATCGGATCTGTGCCTGCCATCATTCCGCTGGAGCGCCCTAAAAATCGCGACCATGGCGATTACGCCTCTTCTATCGCGCTGCAATTAGCCAAGCCTGCTGGCAAAAATCCGCGCGAGGTTGCCGAGCTTTTAAAGGCAGATCTGGAAACCCTTGCCGAAGTTTCATCCGTTGCTATCGCAGGTCCAGGTTTTATCAACATCACCTTAAATCGCGCCAGCCAAGCAGATTTAGTTCGCACCATATTAAGTGCAAAAAATGGCTATGGACATGGAACTGCTTTAGCTGGCGTAAAGATCAACTTGGAATTTATCAGCGCCAACCCAACTGGTCCGTTGCACTTAGGTCACACGCGTTGGGCGGCAGTGGGAGATGCGTTAGGGCGCGTACTTAGCGCAGCCGGCGCATCTGTGACTCGCGAGTTTTATATAAATGATCGTGGCAATCAGATGGATTTATTTGGCCAATCTGTACAGGCAGCAGCCTTGGGTGAACCAATTCCCGAAGATGGCTACCAAGGTGAGTACATCGCTGATTTAGCAAAATCTGTTGTGGCGCAAAATCCAAAAATTACAGATCTGCCAGCACCTGAACGGTTAATTGCTTTTCGTGAAGCGGCTTATCAACTGCAACTTAAAGATCAACAGCGCGTCTTGGATACCTTTAATACCCATTTCGATGTCTGGTTTTCTGAAAGATCGCTGCACGATGGCGGCAGCGTCGAACATGGTTTAGATAA
>CANIAV010000149.1 GCA_947465365.1 Actinomycetota bacterium
GACAAAGCAAAACATGAATGGGCCAGCGATTCCGGAATTAGAGAAGTATTTACCGGACTCTTTGGCGGATTTGATGATCACTTATTTGAAAGAAAATTCGCCACTTTATCTGGTGGAGAAAAACGTAGAGTCGGTTTAGCAAAGCTATTAATTGATGAACTTGATTTAATTCTTCTCGATGAACCAACTAACCATTTAGATGTCGAAGGTGTGGCATGGCTGGCCAGCCATTTAAATAGTCGTAAATCCCTAGCCGTTCTGGTTATTACACACGATCGCTGGTTTCTGGATGCTGTTACCGATAGAACTTGGGAAGTCGTCGGTGGAAAAGTTGAAGAGTATGACGGCGGATATTCCGCATTTGTATTAGCTAAAGCAGAGCGTGCACGACAAGCCAACGCCATGGATGCCAGACGCAATAACTTGATTCGCAAAGAACTTGCCTGGTTGCGTCGCGGTGCACCCGCACGAACAACAAAACCTAAGTTCCGCGTTGATGCAGCCAATATTTTAATTGCAGAAGAGCCGGCTCCTCGCGACCAAGGTGAGTTACTGCGCTTTGCGCGCAATCGTTTAGGTAACACTGTCTATGAAGCTCACCATTTACAGATTCGCGCTGGAGATAAAGAGTTAATTGATGATTTGTATTGGAACGTTGGCCCCGGAGATCGCATCGGAATAGTTGGAATTAATGGATCTGGCAAGACGACGCTGATGCGCACCCTGGCTGGGCAGATACAACCATTTGCCGGAAAGCTAACCACGGGAGTAACGGTAAAAGCAGCCTTTCTAACCCAACATTTAGATGAGTTAAACCCGCAATGGCGTGTACTTGAAGCAGTAGAAAAAGTGGCAGCCCATATCGAATTAGGTAATGGAAAATCTCTATCTGCTTCACAATTATGCGAACGGCTGGGTTTTGATAAAGATTCACAGTGGACACCAGTGGGCGACTTATCTGGCGGTGAAAAGCGACGCTTGCAATTAACCCGTCTCTTGATGGACTCACCAAATGTTCTTTTACTCGATGAGCCAACCAATGATTTTGATATTGAAACCTTAACCGAGTTAGAAGATTTGCTCGACAGTTTTGGTGGAACTTTAATTGTAATCTCACACGATAGATATTTTCTCGAGCGCGTCTGCGATCGATTTGTTGGTTTGTTAGGTGATAAATCACTGCGAGATTTACCGCGCGGAGTAGATCAGTATCTAGAGCAAAGAGCAGATTCCATTCAAAGTACGAATGCCGATACAAAGGTAAAGAGCGTTTCCTCAGCATCAGAGCAACGCCAGTTAAAGAAGGATTTAGCGCGACTTGAAAGGCAAATCGAAAAAGCAAAAGTTCGTATAAATGAACTGGAGAAATCTCAGGCAGATGCCGCTTTTGATCCGGCAGAGCTCACGCGCGTAAGCGAAGAACTTGAATCGCAACGAGCCGAACTAAACTCTCGCGAGGAAGAATGGCTAGAAGTCACGCTACTACTCGAGCCATGAGTTAATATATTTCTATGAGCAAAATTACCCACGCCGTAGAGGTCATTCTTTTCCGGAGTCGTTTTCTACTGGCCCCGCTATATATGGGCCTTGTAGGCGCACTAATTCTCTTGGCTTATCGATTCGTTGTGGAGTTCTGGCACCTAGCGGAGAAGACAGCTGAAGTTACGGCAAGTGAATTTACGCTCTCTTTATTGGCGCTGCTAGACCTAACGCTCTTGGCGAATCTCATTTTGATGGTGATCTTTGCCGGATACGAAAACTTTGTATCACGAATTGATGTTGCAACTGAATCAAAAGATCGCCCACATTGGATGGGTACGATCGATTTCAGCGGCCTAAAAATTAAACTTATCGGATCACTTGTTGCGATTTCAGTAATTGAACTGCTTAAAGATTTCATTGAGCTATCTGGAGAAGATCATGTCGGCGGCGGAACAAAATGGCGAATCGTTATCCATCTGACCTTCGTAGTATCAGGTGTTCTTTTTGCGCTCATGGATTGGATCGCTGATAAGCGTGAATTCCAGGGCACACATTCTTAATGGTTAAGAGCAATCAAAAGTTAGATTTTCTTGCCGCAATCTCAGGTTTGATGATCGCCTTTCAGGCGCGCGCAAATGGTGAACTCTCACATCGCATGGGAAATCCGATTGAGGCAGCTCTTGTCTCATTTGGATCTGGCTTGCTGATTATCTCTGTTATTTCATTTTTTAACCCTGCAATCAAAAAAGGAATGAAGAATTTACGTACTGCAGTTTCAAAGAAAGAGATTTCGATCTGGACTCTCTTCGCCGGAATGCTTGGCGGCAGTTTTGTTGCAGTACAAACCCAGATAGTTCCAGTAATCGGTGTTGCGATTTACTCGGTTGCCTCAATTGCCGGGCAGACCGCTGCATCTCTAATTGTCGATCGCATTGGTTTAACTGGTGGCGGAAAGAAACACATAACCGCCAAACGAGTAACTGCAGCGGGCGTAACGGTTTTAGCGGTCTTGGTCTCTGTCATTGACCGAATTGATGCGCGGAACTTATCCCTTTGGGCAGTCTTATTTGGATGTGTGGCAGGTGCAATTGTTGGGGTACAGCGTGCGCTTAACGGACAAATAAATGAAAGCACCCACCAGAGTTTTGCTACTTCGCTACTTAACTTCATTATGGGAACAACCTTTTTAGTAATATTTTTAGTGATCGGTATGTTAATAAATCGAGCAGATGTTGTAGCGCTGCCGGCAGGACCTTGGTGGATGTATACCGGTGGAACAATCGGAGTTATCTATATCGCCTTTACATCAACTATTGTGCAACATCTTGGGGTTCTAACTTTTACCTTAATCAGCGTTGGTGGACAGCTAGTTGGTTCACTTTTGATTGATCTTTATTCGCCAACTGCTGGAGTGCAGGTAAGTGCCTACTTAGTAACCGGAATAGTTATGACTTATCTCGGGGTTGTCGTGGGCGGCGTCGGTAATTTACCAAAGCTGAAATTAGCGAAGCGGTAATAAAGA